>JBNMLW010000265.1:0-1512 GCA_050875025.1 Alphaproteobacteria bacterium | reverse complement strand
GAAAAAGTCGGTGCCAATGGCGCGGTGGTCACCACGGCGCAAGAACTCAAAGACGCCATTGATGCCGGCAAAGAAACTATTTGTGTTTATGGCCAGATTGACTATTTTGCAGGTAGAGGTATAAGACTTCAAGCCGGACAGAAATTAGTCGGCACCGAATACTTTACCGGCTATACCGGCAGTCAAAAAATCTCACAAATTAATTTTGTCTCAACCTCAACACGCAATGAATCATGTATTCTTTTAGCAGATAACACTTTAGTTTCCGATTTGCAAATATCCTTAGACTCAACAGCCTCAGAAATAGGCACAGACGCTATACTTTTAAATAAAAGAAACTCCAGCGCCACTGTTAACAACATTAACATCAATATGCGGCAAACTCAAAATCCCGTTCCCGGAGCCGCATCTTCAGCCATAAAAACTTACGTTTCGGGCGCCACAATTAATGTCACCGGCCACAACCGAATAGAAGGCACCGGCTATTACGTTAGCGGAACCTTTGCCCACGACGGTGGCACAATTAACTATTTAAGCGATAGCACCACGGATATCTGGCTTCCGGACACCAACTTTTCAAACGGAGCCGCCATTTATACATGGATAAACGCCACCACCAACATCGCCGCTGGCGCAACGGTCAATGTCAAATCAGATCGCAGAGACGCGGCCGGCATCTTAAACGATTCAACCCTAAACATCTCCGGAACCTTAAATGTTGAGCAAGGAAAAGGCGGCATACCTCTAAATTTATGGGGATACGCAAATTATTGCGGCAACACTGTTAATATTAAAAGTTCAGCCCGACTTAATTTCAAAATCACTGATAATTCTTGGTTATACTATGATAGAGGCAGTACCAGCAAAACAAATAAAATTGACATTGCCGCCGGCACCCAAATTAATATTTTTTATCAAGGGCAAGAACAAAATTTTGTGTCAAACGGATATCAAAAAATTAGTGAATCACCGAGCGATAAATTTCTAACCATAGATAATATGCAATCAATGACCGAGTTCACCAAAACCTCCTCTCAGGCTCACATTGACTGGAACAATATCGTACCAGAAACGCCCAATAGCCTAGGTTTTTATTACGATTCGACACCCTACCAAAATATCTTGACACAGTATGACACAATCATCAAAGATTCATCGTACAAGGGTGTAAACTTGCTCAAAAATGAAAAGCTGAACGTGCGATTTAATGAAAAAGGCGATGCTGATTTGAATGTTAATGGCAAAGATATGTCAGCCGGCGCGCTGGGATTGAATAAAATTGATTGGCAGAATCAAGGCGATATCGCCCAGAGTTTGAAAGAAATCGCCGGCGCTTTGAAAAGTATCCGCGCTTTTACCGCGGAGCTGGGGAATAATTATTCAATCATTACCAATCGTCAGGAATTTACTGAGAATTTGATAAATATTTTGACCGAGGGCGCGGATAAGTTGACCCTAGCTGACATGAACGAAGAATCCGCTAATATGCTTTCATTGCAAACCAGACAACAG
>JBNMLW010000264.1:0-1544 GCA_050875025.1 Alphaproteobacteria bacterium | reverse complement strand
ATGCGGGATTGATAACCTGATATTCGGCGGCGCTGCCTGCGGAAACGCGGACAACCGCCAAACAGGCAGCAATCAAAACCCCAAATAAGTGCAATTTTTTTATCATTTTGCAGGCGTGGCGCTACTGGTGTTCAGCCAAACGATTTTATCTGCGCAGTCAGCAGAGTTCATCCCCTTAACCCGGCAGCGGTTCACCACGATATTGGGCATCTTGTCCATATTGTAGCAGCCGTTGCCCAGCAGTGTATAATCCAAATAAGTCGGCGTATTGGGCATAACATTGCTGAAAGAGAGCGCGGTAGTCAGCCCCGGCCAAACTAACTTGACATCAAGGCTGGTTATCTTTTTATCCAGATTGGAAAGGACAATAAAACGAGCATCGCAAGTGGCTGCTCTGCCGAGAGTGCCCGATATTTTGAAGTTTTCGTAATACAAAAAGATTTTGTCGGCGCGGCGCGACTGTCCTTCATCATTAACCTCTACAACAGCCATTCCGCCGCGTTTGGAACCGTCGGCAGTCGGCCGGCTCAAAACATCAAAACCGCCGCCGGGCATAAAGGCACCATCCCAAGCCTGCTGCTGGATTTTTTCTCTTTCAGCGGCGATGGCCTTTTCAAGCTCCGCATCGGAAATCACCGGTTTGTTTGCGACCTCTTGCTTGAGAATAACGCCGGAAGCCGGAGCAGCCGGCGCAGCGGGGGCAGAATCGCCAAAAGTCTGAGCATTGGCAGCCCCGATGCCCAACAAAATTCCGCTTGCGGCCAAACCGGCTTTCCAACTTTTCATGGTTTACTCCTTGCTGGATATTTCCTGACGAGTTTTTTTCATCTTGTCTACAATACCATTGGCAGTGGTGATGGTATCACGGTAGAGGTTGTTAATCTCCTGTTTCTGCTTATCGGCAATACCTTGATCCTGAACGGCCTGTTCATCAGCCGAAACAGCCTTAAATTCGGAATAATATTCCGGAGATTTGGGACCGATAAAGCGGAACAAATTGTCGCAATTGTTTTTTGACGAGCCCTTAGAATCGGATGCCGCAGTGCCGCACTTGGTAACGTTTACTTCCATATCGTTGAGCAGCAAAAAGCATCTGTCGGTTGCCACTTTGGATTTGAGGGTTACCTGCTGATAAGGTTTCAGCGGGGGCAAACGCAGGCTCATATTGATATTGCGGGAATTATAGGTCGCGGTATTGTAGCGCGGCAGGTTCCGACGCCCGGTGCGCTGCGCCTCTTTGGCATTGCGCTCTTCCTGATTGATGGCATCAGCCACAACCTCGTCTGCCCAAACCAAGTTCAGGGCAGCGTTAGAAATCTCTGAGGCAGTGCGATTATAAAATGTTGCGCCGACTTCGCATGAAGTAACATTGCCGTCTGCATTTTTTACCGGCACGATATCATGAATTTTGAACAAAACCGCATCAGATGCCGCCGCGGCCGCACCGATATAAGAGGCCATGCCAACCCCGAGACAGGCTAAGAAAAGTTTTGATTTGTCGGTCATATCATTTTCCTTAATCTAAGAAATTAGAACATTTAATT
>JBNMLW010000263.1:0-1570 GCA_050875025.1 Alphaproteobacteria bacterium | reverse complement strand
GGATACTCCGGCGGATCTTCCACGGTCAACAGGTTCAGCTCATAGTTCTTTTCTTGCAACAGCTTAATCATATTGCGTTGAAGCGTTGTCGATTTACCCGATCCGGTCGGCCCTGCGACAATGCTCATCCCAACGGGAACAGCCCGCAGGCGGTAAAAAAGCTCTTCTTCAAATTCGCCAAACCCCAAAGCGGCCAAATCGCCTGATCCGTCCGGATTGTCATCGGCATACAAAAGACGCATAACCAAATATTGTGAGCCAAAGGCAATCGGGTTAAATTGCAAACGAATAGCCAACACGTTGTGAGGCAACATCAATTTACCTTTCGA
Organism: Alphaproteobacteria bacterium; assembly: GCA_050875025.1. Lineage (GTDB taxonomy): Bacteria > Pseudomonadota > Alphaproteobacteria > RF32 > CAG-239 > CAZU01. Next base: position 1,241 of record JBNMLW010000263.1, on the reverse strand, counting down.
GCCGCGCAATGGAGTGGAACCAAGCTTTTGCGCGCCCTGAAATTCGTTTTGAGCATAGTTGGAGTCAGACACATCAGCTGAAGCAAACGCCGCGCGTACAAAAGACTCGCCCCAGTCTTTATTATATTCCATTTCCGTGGTCATCATACCATTAATACGAAACATAATCTGGGTGCTGTCTGCCACAATAACATGCACGTCCGACACTTTCTGCGCTGCGGCGCGTGCAATTACGTTGACAAAGTCCTTTTGCATTTGCAGTTGGTCAAGTTCGCTATCTTCGCGGACATCAACTGCGGCCTGCGCGCGTTCTCCAATGCTATAAATAGCATTTATTTCGTTCTGAGAAACATAAGTAGGTTTAAGAATATTCAGTCTTTTTTTGCGCGCCAAAACCTCAAAACTAAGCACGCGGCCATCAAATTTGTGCGATTCCGCCACCAAAAAGCGGCCGTCGGAGAACAAGGCCAGCAGGCGGCGGGTGTCATCGTTAATAACTAAGGACGACCCCGGCAGCGTCAGCAGACGATTGCCGTTAGAAAAATATGTGTCGGCGATTGTAGATTTTTTTTCGCTTCCGCCACGAGATGCGTCGCTGACCGATGAGGCGGCAGACTCAGCTGCGGCATCAGTTTCTTCTGATGCCGACTGCTCTACATTAGTTTTGATTTCCTCATCGTTTTCAGCCATTTATCCTTACCTGGCCATCATAGACTGGCCTAACCCCGGAATCCCTACGCTGGAGGCAAAATTTTGTTTAGATTGGTCAACTGGCGCCGGAGCCTCGCTGGCCGCCGGCAAAGCTGGAGTAATGGAAGACTTCGGTTGCTCCAAAGGCAAAATGCCGCCGGCCGCGAAATACAAATAATCTTTCAGTCCGTCTTTTTCAGCTCTTACATAAGTAGATGTAATATCGTCAATCACATGACCGCTTTGCAACGTGGTGCCTTTTTTAACATAAAAAGGCGTACCGTCCTGATTAATCAGTTTGGCGATTAATTCTCCATTCTGACCGCGGATTTCCATAACCGCATACATATTTTGCAACTTCAGCTCCGGAACCACAATCTCAGATGCTTGCGAAGAAGGTGACGCTGGTTGAGCGCCCGAATCCGCTCCGTCGGCAAACGGGTTGCGCTTCTCAATTTCTCTCTCCTGAGCCTCAATCCGTGCCTTCAGAATAGATATTTGCGTTTGCAGATTATCAATTTCTTTGTTGTACGCGTTTATCATTTCTGAAG
>JBNMLW010000262.1:0-1591 GCA_050875025.1 Alphaproteobacteria bacterium | reverse complement strand
TCATTCACCAACGCATAGCGCTGTTCAACTATCTCTTTAGGCGTGTGCCGGTGCGTAATTTTTTCCCGTTCTTCCACACGCTTTTCTGCCGTTGCCAAATCGCATTTAATCACCTGAACACGGGTGTGGTATCCAAGTTTTTTCAAATTGGCAAACAGTTCCAAATGCGCCGGATTAACGCCGCTGTGCTCAAACACAATCCCCAGTTTGCGCTCAACCGCGCGGCGCAGCGCCTCATAACCGATAACTCTGGCCGCAGCCTCCCATTTGGCAAAAGCCTCTTTACTGCCCAAAAGCCGCAAATCTGCTTGATAAGAAGGTAGGCTCTCCATAATCGCATCAAAACTTAAAAACGCCCCGTCTCCGGCAATTTTGCGGCAATACGTGGTCTTTCCCGCTCCGGGGCATCCGCTCACCTGCAATATCTGCAAACCCTTTGCCTGAGCAAATTTTGCCAGCAGAGCATCAATAATCCGCTCATACTCCGCGCATTTTATTTGGCTGTAGTCATAAGGTATCAGACTTGTCACCGATGGCATAAGGTCATAAAGCCGCATTTAACAAACTCCCTAATGCCCCGACTTTATGTATGCTCAAGAAAAAAGTCAAGCCTTTTGCCATTGTTAGTCAACGAGATGTCCGCTGTTTTTCTGCCGTAATTCCAGCCAAAGATACACAAGAAGCAAAAAATATTTTAATCAGCTAATATTTATAATTTATATACCCAAGTCAATGTTTATGCCGGCCTCGCGGCAAGACTGCAATATTTCTGCCAAGCCCAGTTTCTCCCGATAATGAAGCCGTCCGTCAGAAAGACAAACTTTTAAGATTTCCTGGCAAAGATTTTTAACCTTTTTCGGGCAGCGATAATCAATATATGCAATCGCCTCATAAAAACCCTTTTCATCAGGTTTAAGCTTTTCAATATAGGCATTAAGGTACTGCTGGCTCAAGCTGCGGGTCTGCGGTATATTATCCAAAATATAATCCAATATTATGCGTTGTTTAAGCGGAGTATAGTTTTGCCCGGCTCTGGCCATATATGCCAGCAACAGTAAATCGGCATCTATCGGTTCAAAAATCTTCTGATCCACCATCTCCCAAACATCATTCTGTTCAGGTGATTTTTCCGATGTTTCGGCCTGTTCCATAAAATCTTTGGCAAAATCTTTAATATCCTTGTAATATTTTTCGGTATTACGATCATAAATATCATGCACAAACACCGAATCAAAAATATACGATTTGCGCCGCCTGTAAAAATAAATATCCAAAAAGGTGTTGCCGTCTTTTTCCCACACATTTTTAACCGCAACATTTTCCTCATAAATTTTGTTATTTTTTATGAGGTGCAGCAGCATATTATAAAATTTTACATCTGGCTCGGGCATATTTTCCTCTGCCTCTCAGAATAAGGCAGTTTTGGTTAAAAATAAATAAATTTATTGCCCTCGGTCACAAGAGGAATTTTCTGCCTTTCCTAATCACAAAAAAGCCTCCACATGGGAGGCTTTTTATTATGGTGGGCCCAGATGGACTCGAACCAACGACCAGACCGTTATGAGCGGCCTGCTCTAACCAACTGAGCTAT
>JBNMLW010000261.1:0-1595 GCA_050875025.1 Alphaproteobacteria bacterium | reverse complement strand
CGCTGATAATTCCCCCCTCAATCTGAGTAGCCAGAGAGCCGATAAAAAAGATAGTCGGAATGGCAAAAAACAGTCCGAACAGGCCGCCGGTCAAGCCCAAGAACGCCATGCGTTTGGCGTATTGCTGTGCGATGTAGGCATCTTTGGCGCCCATGATATTGAGAATTTCAATAATATATTTGTGCAGCCCAAGGCTCATTTGGGTGGTATAAAAAATGGCACCGGTAGAAATGCCGATTACCAAAATCAACACCGTGGTGGCAATGAGTTTGAGGCCGTCGGCAAAACGGATTAATTTGCTGAGCCAAAGTTTGTGATTGTCCAGTGAGGCCTGTGGAGAAGCAACGGCTAAATCCTGCGCCAATTTGTTGAAGTCTATATCCGCATTATTGGCCAGTTTGACGTCAATAATGCCCGGCATGGGCAGGGTGTCAATATTTACGCCGTCTCCCAGCCAGGGGCGCAACAGCTTTTTCAGCTGCCCTTCGGAAAGAGGGGTTACTTTGATAATGCCTTCAACTGATTGCAGGTATTCAATGGCTTTGTCCTGATAAGCCAAAGTTTCGGCGGCGGCTTTTTCGGGGTTAACATCGTTGACAGGCATAATTTGCACCGTAAGCGAGCCCAAAATGCTTTGATTCCAGTTCTCTAAAATTGAATTTATGGAGAGGACGCCGGATAGCGTGATGGCAAAAATAAATACGGCAATAGAAATAATTACCTGCAGAAACAGGCTGGTGGTGTCGCCTTTGAGCGGAAGTTCCTGTTTGCGGGTTATAAATGCTGGTCTAGACATCGGCGCCTCCGAGCGTGGATTTGTCGGTCGGATACAAAATGTGCAAACTGCGGTTCTGCAAGTGCAGCCGCGGATATGCAAAATCATTAATCAGCTTGTCGCTGTGGGTGGCAATAACGACGGTGGTTCCGAGTTTGTTCAGTTCTACAAAAAGCTTCATTAGTTTGGGAGCAATAAAATTATCAACGTTTCCGGTCGGCTCGTCGGCAAGCAGAAGTTCCGGACGGTTAATTACGGCGCGGGCGATTGCTACCCGCTGTTTCTCGCCGCCGGAAAGAGTGGCGGCGGCATCAAGCATGTGGCGGTCAAGCTCAACCCAGCTCAAAAGCTCGCTGACGCGTTTGCGAACTTCGCGCTCGTCCATGCCGCACACCCGCAGCGGCAAAGCAACATTGTCAAAAGCACTGAGATGATCCAACAGCCGAAAGTCTTGAAACACAACGCCGATGCGGCGGCGCAAAGAGGCCAGAGAATCCCGGTTGGCAAAGTTTATATTTTTGCCAAAAACACTGATTTGCCCGCGGCTGGGCTTTTGCGAAAGGTACATCATGCTCAGCAGAGATGTTTTGCCGGCGCCGCTTTTGCCGGTCAGAAAATGAAAAGAACCGCGCTTTAGAGATAAATTGATGTCGCTCAAAATCTCCGGACCTTGGTCATATCTGATGCCGACATTGTTCATCTCAATAATGTTGTTAATGTTTTCGGGCAAAGTCCGCCTCCTTAATTTATTTGTTTTACTCTAAACGTAATTATTCTTTTAATAAAGTACTTTTTTGCTTTGATTAAACGCTTTTTCATT
>JBNMLW010000260.1:0-1597 GCA_050875025.1 Alphaproteobacteria bacterium | reverse complement strand
TACCTGTCCGGCTCACCTGCCGCTGCTGGACTACTGCAAACTTGCCAAAATGGAACTTAAAAAGAAGAAATAGCCATGCTCAAAATTTCTACCGCTCCCCACATGCAAACCCGCCAAGACACCCGCTCTATCATGCGCGATGTCATAATAGCCCTGATGCCGGCCGCGGCCATGGCAATTATGTTTTTCGGCGTTAACGCGTTAGCCGTGATTCTGACCTCGGTTGCCGCCTGCATGCTGTGGGAATATCTCGCTAACCGTTTCTGGTTCAAAAAAGGCAACACCGTAACCGATCTTTCGGCTGTAGTCACCGGATTGCTGCTGGCTTACAATCTGCCCAGCTCCATGCCGCTTTGGATGGTGCTTATCGGCGCCTTTGTGGCTATTGTGGTCGGCAAACTCTGCTATGGCGGGCTTGGCAAAAATATCTTTAATCCGGCGTTGGTCGGGCGCGTGTTCCTGTTTATCTCTTTTCCGGTGCAGATGACAATGTGGCCGCGGCCGGAATTTATGCACATTTTTACAACTGATGTTCAAACTTCCGCCACCACCTTGGGAATTATCAAACACCTTGATGTTGATGCAATTACCGCGCAGCTGCCGAGCTATTGGCAGATGTTTTTTGGCGATATAGGCGGCTGTTTGGGCGAGGTTTCGGCTTTTGCGCTGTTGCTCGGGCTGGCTTATTTGTTATGGCGCCGGGTTATCAGCTGGCATATTCCGGCTTTTTATATCGGCACTGTGTTTGCCGCCACCGCGTTGATATATCTGCTCACCGGCGATATCCGCTATCATCCGTTGACTCATTTGCTTTCCGGCGGTTTGATTCTGGGCGCGGCTTTTATGGCTACAGACTATGCCACTTCGCCCATGACTAAAAAAGGCCAAATCATCTTTGCTATCGGCTGCGGGCTCCTGACTGTAATTATACGCCTCTGGAGCGCATACCCCGAGGGAGTTTCTTTTGCAATTTTGATTATGAATGCTTTGGTGCCGCTGATTGATAAATATGTTCAGCCGCGCTACTACGGGCAAAGGAGATAAGCCTATGAATTACAAAACTTTTCTCAAAATGTTTGCCTCTTTGACCGGCATTGCGGTTGTATCGGCCTTTATAATGTCGGCCGTTTATCAGCTCACCAAAGAGCCGATTGCCAAAGCCAAAGATGCGCAGGAGCTGGAAGCTATTTCAGAGGTGGTAGAAGATTTTGATAATGATCCGTTTGCCGAAAAGACCATTATCACCACGCCAGACAAAAAGCACAAATTAGCATTTTTCCCGGCTCGCAAAGACGGAATTATCAATTCTTTTGCTATCAAGACCTATTCTAACAACGGTTTTGGCGGACGGATTGAAATGATTGTCGGCTTTTATATCGACGGCGCCGTCAAAAGCTTTAAGATTACCGAGCATCACGAAACCCCGGGACTTGGCTCCAAGGCTGATGAAGCCAAATTTAAATCTCAATTTGATGGCTTTAATCCCAACAAGCATATTTTTAAGGTTAAAAAAGACGGCGGCGAGATAGACGGCATTACGGCGGCCACCATCACTCCGCGCGCGGTTATAGATGCAATCCAACGGGCGGTAGATGCC
>JBNMLW010000259.1:0-1608 GCA_050875025.1 Alphaproteobacteria bacterium | reverse complement strand
TACATACGCTCTCTGAGCCCGACTTTAACCAACGCTTTTTGCGCGCGCTCCCGGCGGTCCGGCTCCGGAACATTGGCATAGACCATCGGCAGCTCCACGTTCTCCAGCGCCGATGTGCGGGAGAGCAGATTAAACCCCTGAAATACAAACCCGATTTTGCGGTTGCGGATTGCCGCCAATTCATCGGAAGAAAGTTTTTCCACCTGCTCGCCATCGAGCTTATAACGCCCCGATGTCGGCTTGTCCAAACATCCCAAAATATTCATCAAGGTAGATTTGCCCGAACCGGACGGCCCCATAATCGCCACAAACTCGCCTTGCTCAATCGTCAGCGAAATTCCCTTCAGAATTTTCAGCTGCATATCTCCAAGAGGATAAGATTTGGTAATTTTTTCCAGCTCAATCAACGACATTAGCGCGGCATCCTCATTCTCATGGCGTCAACCTTAGCGGTGTCATTTTGGTTTTCTACAATAACTTCGGTACCGGCAGCCAGCCCCGAACCGGAAACCTCGGTATAATCATCGTCAGAAACACCGGTGGTAACGGCCACACGCTCAGGCTTGCCGTTTTTCATAATCCACAGCCCTTTATCCTTATAACGTTTGGTCTCGCCATTTTCGTCCGTTACATAAAAGCGCAAAGCTTTATTCGGCACCAGCAAAATATTTTCTTTTTGCGCCGTTACAATCTCAACATTGGCAGTCATACCGGGCTTAAGTTTAAGATCGCGGTTGTCAATCTCAATAATCACCTCATAGGTCACCACATTGGAGGTAGTAATCGGATTATTGCGCACCTGAGTTACAATACCGTAAAATGTTTCATCGGGAAAACTGTCTACGCTGAACTCGACTGTCTGCCCCTCTTCCACCTTGGCAATATCTGCCTCCACCACCGAAGCCTCAATCTGCATTTTGGTTAAATCTTCCGCCACGTTAAACAAAGTCGGAGTTTGGAAACTGGCCGCCACGGTCTGCCCGACTTCAACTTCTTTAGATACCACAATTCCATCTACCGGAGAGATAATTTTGGTATAGCGCAAATCAATTTCTGCCTGCTGCAATGCCGCCGCGGCCTGAGAAACCTGTGCTTGTTTCAACCCCTTTTGCACTACGGCATTGTCATAATCGCGCTGTGCGGATTCCAATTCTTTGTCGGCAGAATACTGCGATTTGTTCAATTTTTTGATTCTGTCGAGGTGCTTTTTGTAATAAACAATATCGTTCTCCACTACATTCACCTCAGCTTTGGCAATATCCAATGCCGCCTGGCGTTGGTCAACCGTAGCCTGAAACAGCGACGGATCAATCTGCGCCAGCAGCTGCCCCTGTTTGACCGGAGAATTATAATCCACAAAAATCTCAGCAATCGTACCGGAAACCTGCGTACCGATATTAACTGTCGATATCGGATTAATAATGCCGGAAGCCGTAATCTTTTGTGTGATTTCGCCCAAACTCAGTTTTTGCGTCTTGTACCCGTTCACCGTTTTGCCGGGCTGCCAAAACCACCATGCTCCCAACCCGATAACCAATGCCGCCGCTGAAATTTTTAACATCTTATTCATCACATACCTCGCTTAAACATATTTAGGCGGTATTATAC
>JBNMLW010000258.1:0-1610 GCA_050875025.1 Alphaproteobacteria bacterium | reverse complement strand
TATAAGTACAGCGCTGAAGAATATCGCGCGGTTTATAAGCAATTGGGAAACTATAGTTTTGGTGAAAATCCCGCTGATTTGGAATATGAAAAGAAACAAACGGTGAAGATTTTTCATGAACTACATGCCGAGTGTCAAAAATCTACCCGCAAAGATAAAGTAATTTCAGCGCGCGCGTTTTTGGAGACGGTTGCCCGCAATGCAGATGTTTTGCACGGTGCCAATTATAACGGCAAGACAATTGATGAGCAATCCAAAGCCGATATTTATAAGGTAATGAAAAATCTTAAAGGCGAATTTGCCGCTGACAGCATTGCCTATTATTCCGGCAATCCGCGCCCGATAGAAAATGTCGGAACATATCTGAGCATTGTATTGAACAAGTACAAAGAAACCAAACTGCCGATGCATAAAAGAAATATGATATCGCGCGATTTTCTGCGTATTACTTCTCAGTTGGAAAAACAAGAAAATATTGATGCCAAAACGGTTGATGCCTACAGCAGTTATTTGAGCCTATATGCCTCTTGGCATAATGACAATGATACTTTGAATGCCTCTTTGTTGGTAAAAATGCTGGAGCGGGAGGCTCATAGCCGGAATGAGGCGGCCAAAGCCCAGGTCTTGTTTCCGGACTATGTTTCGGCCAAAGAATTGCCGACTATTAATAAAAATCTGGTCTTGAAAGTGGCGCAAAATTATGCTGCCTCATTCTCCTGCAGCCATCCTGAACTGCAGGAGTTTAATCCTGTTTTTCATAACGCGATGACAGAGATGTTTGCCAATATAACCACCCACCATAACTACCGCAAATCCGAAGTGCAGGCGCTTTGCGATGCTTTGGGTTCCAACAGCGATGCCGCAACCAGAAAAATGGGCAAGCAGATTATGTCGGTTTATGCCTCAAAAACAACAATGCGCCCGTATCGCAGCCGCTAGAGTTTGTCTTTCAGATATTTGGCCGTGTAGCTGACAGTTGATTTGGCAACGTCTTCCGGTGTGCCTTGGGCAATGATTTGTCCGCCGCCGTCGCCGCCCTCAGGGCCGAGGTCAATAATCCAATCGGCAGTTTTAATAACATCAAGATTGTGTTCAATTACTACAACCGAGTTGCCTTGGTCTACCAGTGCCTGCAGCACCTTCAGCAGTTTGTTGATATCTTCAAAATGCAGTCCGGTGGTGGGCTCGTCCAAAATATAGAGAGTCTTGCCGGTGGCACGTTTAGAGAGCTCTTTGGAAAGTTTGATACGCTGTGCCTCGCCGCCGGAAAGCGTGGTGGCAGACTGTCCGAGTTTGATATAGCCAAGCCCGACCTTGCGCAACAAATCCAAACGGTTTTTGATGGCCGGAATGGCATTGAAAAAGTCATAGGCGTCATCAACCGTCATATCCAAAACATCGGCGATTGATTTGTCTTTGTATTTTACTTCCAAGGTCTCGCGGTTAAAACGTTTGCCCTTGCATTCGTCGCACTCAACATAGACATCAGGCAAAAAGTGCATTTCAATTTTGGTTACGCCGTCGCCTTTGCAGGCCTCGCAGCGGCCGCCCGGCACATTGAAAGAGAAGCGGCCGGCAGCATAGCCGCGGGCTTTGGCCTCCGGTAATTC
>JBNMLW010000257.1:0-1613 GCA_050875025.1 Alphaproteobacteria bacterium | reverse complement strand
TAGCCAATAACCTCGGGAGAAGGCATAATCTGGCGGTCGGCAAAGAGCTTGACTAACAGGGCGGAAAGCAATTCATCATCGGGCTTTTTTATCTCTACAGCAGGGACAATATTCATGCGGGAGCGCAAGTCCGGAAGACTGAAATTAAGGCGCGCCGGAGCCTGATCCGAAGTGAAGAGGATGTTTCCGCCTTCATCACGATACATATTATAAAGGTGAAACAACGCTTCTTCATCTTTCAGGTTTTGCAAATCTTCAATAACCAGACAACGGTTTTGCTCAAACAGCTCATGGCTCTTGTCGATATTCAGCTGTTCGGCGCGAATAAAAGGAATACGGTAAGGAAAGTTGGTCAGGTTGGCAATATTGTTGGCAAACACGTTGGCTAAATGAGTTTTGCCGCTGCCGGCAGGGCCATAGATGCAGAGCGCAAAATACGGCCAATTGGGCCATTGCTCTACCAAAGCAACAGCTTCTTTATTGCACGGCGATACCAAGAAATCCTCCCGCCCCAAACTGGGACGGTGCGGAAAATCAAGTGCCAGCTGCATTATGTTCGATTCACGTCCAGACATTTCAGGCTCTATTTAAGACATCAAAAACCTTGGCTGTCAAGTCGCCCAAACTATAGGGCTTGGTGATAAAGTCAAAATTTTCAAAATTATCAAGCTCTTGAGCAACAATATCTTCCGAGTAGCCGGAGGCCAAAATTACCTTTATATCGGGGCGGAGTTTGCGCACGGCTTTGGTAAGGTCGGCGCCGCTCATGCCCGGCATTACCATATCGGTAAGCAGCAGTTCAAATTCCTCGCCGTTGTTAATGTGCTCCATGGCATTTTCTCCGGAGCTGCAGCCGACAACCTCATAGCCCTTTTTCTGCAAAGCTCTGATAGCAAAAGTACGCACCGAATCCTCATCCTCGACAAACAAAATGCGAGCAGGTTTGGCGGGAGCGGTGTGAGCGCGGTCAATGGCATTGGAGACATTGAGACCGACAATAATCTTTTGGTTAATATTGAGCGGCGCGGCGATTTTTTCTCGAACGCGCAAAATCTGATTGCCGTCGCGGCCGGTGATAACCTCTTTGTCGGCGGCGGCCGGTTCGGCCTCGGTATTGCTTTCAAAACGCGGCAAATAGATAGAAAAAGTGGTTCCGCGCCCGACTTCGCTGGCTACTTTGATAAAACCCTCTGTTTGCCGGACAATACCATAAACCATGGCCAAGCCCAGTCCGGTTCCGGAGCCGACGACGTTTTCTTTGGTGGAGAAGAAGGGGTCAAATATACGGCTCATATTTTCCGGCGGGATACCACAGCCGCTGTCGGTAACATCAATAACTACAAACTCACCGGGTTTGACTAAGTCATCGCCAAACTGATAAGGTTCGGTTAATGCTTCGGTGCGGGTGGATATCAGCAAGGTGCCGTTGCCGTTCATGGCATCTTTGGCGTTAACGGACAGATTGATAATAACCTGCGAAAATTGCACCGGATCAACCCTGACATAGCCTAAATCCGTGCCATAATGGAATTTGAGGGTGATTTTTTCGCCCAAAATGCGTTTTAACATTTGGCTGAGGTCGGCAAAGTTGTCGGTAATGTCTATCAATTTGG
>JBNMLW010000256.1:0-1615 GCA_050875025.1 Alphaproteobacteria bacterium | reverse complement strand
CTCTTAAGCTGGGCAAACACTACCTGCCAGCGGAATATCTTGATTGAGCCGGAGGTTGAACCGGTACATCCTCCGGTCAGCGAAAATATAATAAACAGCGTGCCGGCAAATATGCTCCAATTCAAATAATCAGTCGTGGCAAATCCGGTAGTGGTAACAACCGAAGTCACATTAAAAGCCGCTTGGCGCAGCGCGGTTGCAAAATCATATACCCCGCTCCACCAAAGCCACAAAGCAACGCCGGCAATATACAGCCCCAAAACCTTGGTAAAAACTGCAACTTGCGATGTCCGCAGAGAATGAAAATTCTTGGTTGCCAACAGGCTGTGATACAACGTCAGCGGCACCGCGCCCAAAAACATAAAAAGCGTAATAATCCATTCAATGGTTGCGCTGTGAAATGCCCCGATAGAAGCATTTTTGGTAGAAAATCCTCCGGTAGCAATTGTTGAGATACTCTGGCACAGCGCATCAAACCACCCCATACCGGCTAATTTGAGCGCCAGCAGGCACAAGGCTATCAGCGCCATATAAACGATGATAATTCTCTTTGCTATATAGCTGATTTTAGGCAAAAACTTCTCATTGACATCGGAGTTTTCACGCTGAAAAATCTGCATACCGCCAATTCCCAAAAACGGCATCAAGGCAATTGCAAAAATAACAATCCCTACTCCGCCCAAGCCGTGCAGCAACGCCCGCCACAACAAAATTGAATGCGGGAGTCTTTCCACATCAGGATAGATAGTCGCGCCTGTAGTGCTGATGCCGGAAGCCGCCTCAAACACGGCATCGGCCGGATTCGTGCCATAGAGCAAAAAAGGCAGCGACGCCAACAATGCTACCGAAAACCAACTGGTTACCGTCAAAAGATATCCCTGCTGCAGCGTAATATTTCGCAGTTTGTTATTATTGGCCAAAAATAAAGACAGCCCGATAAACAAAGATACAATTGCCGAGGTCACAAACAAAGACCAATTATTGCCGGTATAATAGATATCCAGAGCGGCCGGCAGCAGCATAGACAAACCCAGCACGCTGATAAAATAGCCGCTTATCATTAATACCGGCTGCCACATCGGAATTATCTCCTAATCTAAAGCAACGTTTTTAGAAAGTCCGCGGTTAATCAGTTCACGATTCAGATTCATGCCGTCAACACTGCAGATTGCCGTGGCAACTCCCTGATATGTATAAGCCACAATTTGGCACGATACATTTTTGTTCAGAGTTTCGCTGTACAAAAATTCAAAAGCGGCAGCTCCGTTAGCCGATTTCGGGTCAGCATAAATGCCGTGCATAAACATTTCGGCAGAACCGATTTTAAGCTCATTGGCGCTGATAATTGTTGCCATACCGGAAACTGTCTGCGGTTTTTCCAGATATTTGAGCGGAAGTTTCTTCTTAACCGGTTCTGCTTGCGCAACATTTGCCGGCAAGACAGCGGTTTCCGGCTCTCTGCTTACTACCTGAACCGTATTTTGCACCGCCTCCGGCACTACAACTGGAGCAGATTTTGCTTGCTCAAACACCGTGCGAGAGCTTTTCTTAACCGGCATTTCCACAACTTTGGCCGGCTGATTTTCGGACTCAGAAACAACGGCTATCGGCAAGT
>JBNMLW010000255.1:0-1616 GCA_050875025.1 Alphaproteobacteria bacterium | reverse complement strand
CCCCATCAATTGTCAGCACGGCAGTGCCGATACCTTCAATTTTGGCGCCCATAGCATTTAACAATTCGGCCAGATCGCCAATCTCCGGTTCTTTGGCGGCATTTTCCAAAACCGTGCGACCTTCGGCCAATACGGCAGCCATCAGGACATTGCAGGTAGCGCCGACCGAAACCCCGGGGAAGATAATGTGCGCGCCTTTAAGGCGGCCATTAACATCGGCAAAGATATAACCGTTTTTGATTTCGATATGCGCGCCCATTTGTTCCAATGCGGCCAGATGGATATCCATGGGGCGGGCGCCGATAGCACAACCGCCGGGCAGCGAAAGTTCGCATTTGCCGTAGCGAGCCAGCAACGGCCCCAATACATAGTAAGAGGCGCGCATTTTGCGAACATAGTCATAAGGGGCAACCAGGCTTGCCGCCTCTTTAGTGCGATAAGAATAAGTTTTGGTAGGATGCCCGTCCACAAAGTCATCAAACTCATCAATCTTGGTACCCAACTGCTCTAATAAAGCATTCATGGCACGAATATCCGAGAGCATCGGCATATTGGTGAGGGTTACGGTTTCATCGGTCAAGAGGCTGGCACAGATAAGCGGCAAAGCAGCGTTTTTAGCACCGCTGATATAAATTTTGCCTTTTAGAGATTTGCCTCCGTGAATTTTAATCCTGTCCATTTTGCTTCTCCTTTGCGGCTCGTTCGCGTTGTTCCTGCTGGCGTTTGCGTCTGGCCAAATTCTTTTGCAGGGCTTTGGCCTCACGGTCAAAACGCAGTTCTTGGCGAGATTTTTGTTTTTTGGGTTTACTTTCGGTCATATTTGATTATCCTTAAATTATAAATCAACCATAGCAGGATATAATTAAGAAATGGATAATGAAAAATCGGAAATAAACGTTGTTCCGGCAGATAAGCGCGACTCTGAACTGGTCAGCCGGCTGCTGAAATTATGGGAAGCCTCTGTGCGCGCCACCCATTTATTTTTGCAGGAAGATGACATTAAGCGCCTGACACCGGCAGCAAGAGAAGCTATTTGCGGGATTCCGGTTTTGCTGACCGCAGGGAATAAAGAAGGGCAAATATGCGGATTTGCGGGAATCGATGAAGATAGTTTAGAAATGTTGTTCATTGCCCCGGATTGTTTCGGGCATGGCATCGGCAAAAGCCTGTTGCGGACGGCAATTGAAAAATATGGCGTGGCAAAAGTTGATGTAAATGAGCAAAATCCTAAGGCCAGAGGATTTTATGAACATATAGGATTTGTGGTTAAGAGCCGCAGCGAGTATGACGGATATGGCAATAACTTCCCGATTTTGCACATGATTTTGCAAAAATAGCAAAAAAATATAAAAAAATGCAAATCAGTACTTGATTTTTATAAAATGTTTGGGTATGTTACCTCTCGCATGATGAAATATGTCATGCCGCTGTAGCTCAGTGGTAGAGCACGTCATTGGTAATGACGGGGTCGCAAGTCCGATTCTTGCCAGCGGCACCATTTATCAGTTTCAGCCGTCTTGATGAGTTCGTCAAACGGCTTATTTATTGAAAAACATAGATTTTTTCCTTCAATTTTGCAGTCCGATAAAATCAATCTCAAAATCTCTCTTTTCGTG
>JBNMLW010000254.1:0-1618 GCA_050875025.1 Alphaproteobacteria bacterium | reverse complement strand
CCTGAATCTGGTTGAGGCCAAATAGTTTTTGTGCGGTCAGGCGAAATTTGGCGTCAGGAGATCGGCGCCAGGTGCCGGTGCCGGAGCAGGGAGCGTCAATAATAAAGCGATCAAAGTCGCGGTCGGTGGTGGCGACAATATCAATAAGCTCAATGTTTTTTACACCCAAGCGCGTTATGCGGGGTTTGATGTTTTCCAGTCGCTTGGCGCTAATATCATGCGCCAAAATGTGTCCTTGATTGCGTAGCAAATCTGCCAATGCCAAACTTTTGCCGCCGGCGCCGCAACAATAATCAATTATTTTGTGTTCCGGACGGACATCACAAAGCAGGGCGGCAATCTGCGAGGCTTCATCTTGAGGCTCAAACCAGCCGTCTTGATAAGCAGCGCAATTCCCCAGAGCAAAACGGTCTTTAACCCGAAAACCTTGAGGCGCATAGGGCATGGGAGCTGCGGATATGCCTTCGGATTCTAATCTGGCAATAACTTCTTCGCGGCTGTGACCGTTGGCTCTAAAATCTGCCTCTGCGGGTTGGTTGAGGGCTTTGCAAAATTCCATATCATTGATTTTTGCAAATAACCAATCCGGACATTCGGCCTCTACTGCCGCAGGGTAAGGCTGCTCGTTTTCGGCTGACAGCAATTTTTGTTCTTGAGAGCTTAGCGGTGCGAGTCCATAAGGGGAGCCATCAAATATCTCGGATAATTTGTCTTTGGCAAAAAACAGCAAAATTTTGCGCGGTTCGACACTTTGGCTGTCAAATTCCAACTTGCGACGGTTGCGAATTATCTGCCATGTCGTTTCAGTGATAAAACGACGGTCTTTGGAACCTATGTATTTGCGTGAGCGTAGATATTCGTTAATAATGCCGTCAGCCGGCTGTTCATCTTTGAAGATATCGGTAATCAGCTCTAAAACAGCCTGATAACGGGCTCCGGTTTGCATTATCTGTTTTCCTTTTTAAATCCCTGACAAACAAAGTAAATTTCCGGTGAAGTGGTGCGGCTGGCGTCGGGTTTGAAGTGTCCAACTTTGGCAAAATGTTTTTTGGCGTCAGCCAGCAAATTGCCTTCCGCGCCACCCTGAAAAACCTTGGCGATGAAAATTCCGTTTTCGGCTAAAACCTCTTTGGCAAAATCATAGGCGGCTTCTACCAGGCCAATGGTGCGCAAATGGTCGGTTTGTTGGTGTCCGGTGGTGTTGGCCGCCATATCGCTCATTACAATATCCGCCTCTCCCTGCAGCAAAGACTTGAGTTTGTCAGCGGCTTCCGGCAATGTAAAATCCAGACAAATCAGACTCGCGCCCTCAATCGGCTCCGTGGGCAAAATATCTATTCCCACAACCTGACCATGCCCCTTGTTGCGTTGCACGGCAACCTGAGTCCAGCCTCCGGGAGCGCAGCCCAGATCAACAATGGTTTTGCCTTTACCTAAAAATTTGTATTTTTCATCAAGTTGAATCAGCTTAAAAGCGGCGCGCGACCGATAGCCCAAGCGCTTTGATTCGGCAACATAAGGGTCATTAAGCTGTCGTTCCAGCCATTGGTTGGAAGATTTTTTGCGATATTTGGAGGTTTTGACTCTAACTGCAAGTTGATGTCGGCCGGTTATGGAT
>JBNMLW010000253.1:0-1658 GCA_050875025.1 Alphaproteobacteria bacterium | reverse complement strand
TCAATGCGCAGCATACCCCGACTTTTTATACCGGTTTGGTAATGGCCTGCTACTATCTGGCATATATAGTATCATCGCTGACATCGTCGCACATTATCAACAAGGTTGGGCATGTGCGGGCGTTTGCCGGCTATATCTCAATCTTGTCATCAATGGTTTTGCTGCATACGGTGAGCTCGGCGCCATGGTTTTGGGCGCTATTGCGTTTTGCCGAAGGATATTGCATTGCGGCGGGGCTGATGTGTTTGGAGAGCTGGCTGAACACTCGCTCCAACAACAAAAACCGCGGAGTGATAATGTCAGTCTATATGGTGATGACGTATTGCGGCATGGCCAGCGGACAGCTGATGTTGAATATCCCCGACCCCAAGGGATTTATGGTGTTTATCATAATCTCGGTATTATATTCCTGGGCGCTGGTGCCGGTGAGCCTGACCGGACAGCCCTCAGCGCCGATTACTCAACACAAGCACATGTCTTTGCGGCGGGCGTATAAAATTGCGCCAATGAGCGTGGTCGGCTGCGTGGTCAGTGGAATTTTGGTAAGCAACGTTTATACGCTGGGGCCGATTTATGCCGAGCAGATGGGTTTGGATATCAATACCACCTCGCTGTTTATGTTCTTTTGCATTATGGGCGGCATGGCGGCGCAAATTCCGGTAGGCCGGTTGTCAGACAAATTTGACCGGCGGTTTGTGATGATGTGGCTGTGCGGCGCGCTGTTTTTGGTGGCTCCGTGGATGCAATTTTTTATAGACAGCAATATCTGGCTGCTTTCGGGCTGCGCAATTTTGCTCGGCGCCGGAACATTTGTTTTGTACCCGATATGCATCTCCCACCTTAATGACAAGATTGCCGATGAAGAGCGGGTTGAGGCCAGCGGACAGCTGATTTTGCTGCAAAGTATCGGCATGATGAGCGGACCGATTATTATCTCTTATGTTATGCAGCATTGGGGCGCCATCAGTTTTGTATTGTCGTTCTCGTTCTTCAGCGGTTTGTTTGTGATTTATGCCTTAAAGAATATTGTGTTCCGTCCGCAGACCGGATATCTGGAAGTCACCAAGACCGATCCGGTGCCGGCATCGCCAACGCATGTTTATCCGACTTTGGCACAAGACGATACGTTGATTGACAAAGCAAAGAAGATATTACTCAACAAATAAACCGCACAAAAAAAACGCCGATTTCATTAATCGGCGCTTTTTGATACTTGATGAGTTATTCAGGATAATCAACCGCTGTAAGGCCAAGAGTTGATTCCATACAGCTTGGACTGAACGTACAGGATTTTACCAAATAAACATCTTTGCAAGCTTCAGATTTCTCGCTAGCTTGGTAAGTTACAGCAGTTCCTGAACGGCAAGTGGTAGTGTATTGGTAACAAGTAATATCAGGATAATATTGCTTGTTATCCGTTCCGTAGGCAAAAGCTGTGCTTGTATAGGTTTCGCGACACAAATCTTGCAAATTGGACGGTTTGCAGTCTTTATAACAAGTTGTCGAGCCTACAGTTACAGAAGTACAAGTCATGCCACTGCCTTTTGAAGCCCAATAACCATTGGCAACACAGTCATTCTCTGATTTGCCGGCATATATAAATATATTGGCTGAATAGTTGGGCGGGGTAACTGTGGTAGACTTACCATAAATGGAGT
>JBNMLW010000252.1:0-1659 GCA_050875025.1 Alphaproteobacteria bacterium | reverse complement strand
GTTTAACCCCGATGATAACCGTGAGTTGGCGGCGCTTTTAGTAACGAGCAAAGTTAACCGCGGAATGACGGATTCTGATTTTAAGATTTGTGCCGGAGATAATCCCGCGTTGCATCGCCGGGTGTTTTTGCTGCTGAGCAAACAAGGGGATGATATTGCGGTGGAGGTTGTTAACTTTGGCAGCGGCAAGCGTCCGTCTTTCGTTCTGAAAAAATAACAAAATCTTATTGCATTTTAGCACAAAAAGTAATACTATCCGACTTTGCCGCAACCTTGATTTTGCGGCAATTTATACCTATATACCAATGTATTGGAAAGAGGGCTTATAAAATATATGGCTACCGGTTCGGACTTAATCGTAAAAACATCTTCAAACCTGCCTGCTGTTGTCAATGACAACAGTTTGGTTGCCTATATGGAACAGATTAAAAAGTTTCC
This sequence comes from Alphaproteobacteria bacterium, assembly GCA_050875025.1. Classification (GTDB taxonomy): domain Bacteria; phylum Pseudomonadota; class Alphaproteobacteria; order RF32; family CAG-239; genus CAZU01. Next base: position 1,221 of record JBNMLW010000252.1, on the reverse strand, counting down.
GGTTTTGAGCGAAGAGCAGGAAAAAGAGTTAGTTACCGAGTTCCAGGAAAAAGGCGATATGAACGCCGCCCAAACCTTGGTTACTTCTCATTTGCGTCTGGCTGCCAAAATTGCGTTTAACTACCGCCACTACGGATTGCCGCTGTCAGATATTATTTCAGAGGCCAATATCGGGTTGATGCAGGCTGTTAAAAAATTTGACTTGGGCAAAAAGGTTCGTTTGGCCACTTATGCCATGTGGTGGATTAAAGCCGCTATCAATGACTATATTTTGCGCTCTTGGTCGTTGGTAAAAATCGGCACTCGCGCGGCTCAGAAAAAACTGTTTTATAACCTCTCCCGCATTAAAGCGCGTTTGGGCGTTTATGATAACAAAGAGCTTGAGCCCGAAGTTGTCAAAGACATCGCCAAAGAGCTGGTGGTTGATGAAGCCGATGTCAAGGAGATGAACTGCCGCTTGGTTGGCGACAAGTCGCTGAATGTGGCTGTTTCTGATGAGGATGAAGACGAGCAGATAGATTTTCTGGTTGACCGGACACAGAATATTGAAGAGAGCCTTTCTCGTCGTCAGGAGGCCGGGCAAAAAGCCAAAATCCTGCAACAGTGCCTTGGTCAGTTGAGCGAGCGGGAGCAATATATTATCAAAAATCGGATGCTGACAGAAACTCCGGTTACGCTTGAGGAATTGGGCGCTAAATTTAATGTCAGCCGCGAGCGTATACGCCAAATAGAGAAAAGTGCTTTTGACAAGCTGCAATCATTGGTTTTGGTTGCAATCAAGGCTCAAAAGTGATACACTGGTAAAAATGGAGGATGATTATGGCCGTTAATACCAAAATTGAAAATAGCCGTACAAAATACAATGAACAGGCAGCTCAGGCTTGGAATCATGAAGGTTTTGCCAGCCGCATGAACGGCCGTTTGGAAAAAGTCCGCCAAATGAACAAAACCAATGATAATGCCGTGAATGTTTCCGGCGGCAAAAATAAAATTCACGTTATGTAAATTACCCTTAGTCTGCGGCATCTGAAATTATCAGATGCTTTTTTGTATGTGTTGCTAATGAACGATAAACTTTCAAAACTGTTCTCTTCGGCCAGAGCGCGTCTTGCCGCTGCCGGCGTAGACAGCTCTGATTATGAATTGCGCCTGTTGTTGGCCGCCGCCATGGGCGTGGATTCGGCAGGTTTGAGCGATGTCCCCGATGCCCGGCAGACCGCG
>JBNMLW010000251.1:0-1672 GCA_050875025.1 Alphaproteobacteria bacterium | reverse complement strand
ATGACAATCTGGTCATAATTGCGGGTGTTATCAGCTTTTGAGTTTAAATAAGACAAGCTGGCGCGGTATGGTCCGAATTCATAGCCGATTCCCACATCCCAGACTCGTCCTTCGCGATAATTGTCAAATAATGCCGGCAGGTCTTTTTTCTTGCTTCTTGCCGATAACGGAATATCATGACCGTCAACGTAAGTCTTGCGCCAGCTTCCGCCAAGGTTCCAGTTGCCGCGTGCCAGATTCAGTCCGAGTGAAAACTCTTTGTCATTATCATGAAATTCGGCATATCCGGCAGACGAGGTCATATCGGCAAAACCAAAATCAAAACTGTTATAAGCTGCCGCGGCATAACCGTCTTTCTTGGCATAACGCGCATCTTTACTGGTCAGACCGCGCCGGTTATAAGTATCAGGAATATAAGAAAAACCAATCAAGGTGTTAAAAATTTCTGGTGTAATGTAGCTGATTTTTGGTGCAACGCCGTCTGTATTGATATCCGTAGCGTTCAATGTGGCAAAATAAGCCTCTTTTGATGTTCTTTTCCAGTTAGGGTTACGGACAAAGTCAACGATATCGCTCTCATTCACTTTTAGCGGGCCGTAAGATGGTGCGCCGACATGAAACTGCTTGGCAACGTTAAACGTCTGTCCGCCCATCAGACGCCCGTACGGACTGTCAAAAATACCATAAGCTTCTTCGCCCCATGCCCCCTGGTTATAATTTTTCAACTCATGATCAATCCCACTCATAAGATCAAGATTCAGGCTGAGGGCATAATCATCGCCAAAGTCATATCGCGCTTCAAATCCGGCTTCAAAGTCTCCGGTGGCATTTTGTTTGGAATCAACGTCTTCAAAACGCTTTTCGGCATCAGTATATCCATATAATCCGGTTGCCCGTCCGTAAGTATTAAAAGAAAATTCGGCCTGAGCCGGAAAAGCAAAAAGACCGATACCGGTCAAAGCGGATAAAAATGTTTTCATAATGCGTTATTCCAAGTTGTAAACAATCTGATTTTAAGTCCGCAACAATAGTTTAGTCAACTTAAATATAAGGCATGAAATAAATCTTTAAACTATATTCTTGATAAAAATTGAAAGAGATTTTATATAAAAGAAATAAAGGGAGAACAGAAATGAAGGAAATTTGGGAACAGCTTTGCAGTGAGTTGAAAAACTACTGCCGGCAATATGGTTTTAGTGACGTTATTCTCGGGCTCTCCGGCGGACTGGATTCGGCCATTACCGCCGTTCTGGCAGCAGACGCGCTGGGATCGGAACACGTTCATGCCGTGATGATGCGTACCAAATATACCTCCAAGCTTAGTTTGTTGATAGCAAAAAAAATAGCAAAATACAATGCTATAGATTATAAAGTTCTCAAAATTCAAAAGCTCGTAGACAATCAGGAAAAGTTTTTGACCGAGGCCTTTGGCACGACACCGAATGCTTTGGTGATAGAAAACCTGCAGGCGCGGGAACGCGGCAAAATCCTGATGGCCTATGCCAACCAATATAATTATCTGGTTTTGGCCTGTGGCAACAAGTCGGAAGCCGCTATGGGATATTGCACCCTGTATGGCGACACCTGCGGCGGTTTAATGCCGATTGGCGACCTGTATAAAAGTCAGATTTTTGAGCTGGCCAAATGGCGTAACAAAATTTCCGCCGTCCTT
>JBNMLW010000250.1:0-1674 GCA_050875025.1 Alphaproteobacteria bacterium | reverse complement strand
ACATAGGCCTTAACCTCTTCCGGATTCTCAAACTTATCCATATATTTCTGCACAAACTCATGCTCCGGCGCCAAAACCATATAAGTTACGCCAAAAGCCGTGTCCGGACGGGTGGTAAATACTGTCAGTTTATCATTGCCGAACTTAAAGTCCAACTCAGCGCCCTCAGAACGCCCAATCCAGTTAATCTGTTGCGATTTAACCCGATCAATAAAATCCAAATCATCCAAATCATTGATAAGTCTGTCGGCATATTTGGTAATGGCAATCATCCACTGTTCTTTGTTGCGGCGGACAACCTCTGCTCCGCAGCGCTCGCAATGGCCGTTAATAACCTCTTCATTAGCCAACCCGACTTTGCAGGACGGACACCAGTTAATGGCAATTTTATCTTTATAAGCCAAGCCTTTTTCAAAAAACTTGATAAACATCCACTGTGTCCATTTATAATATTCCGGATCACAAGTGCTGATACATCTGTCCCAATCAAAGCTAAAACCGATAGACTTCAACTGGCGGGTAAAGTTTTCAATATTGGCCTTAGTTGAAACCGCCGGATGCACACCGGTCTTGATGGCATAGTTTTCCGCCGGCAAACCAAAAGCATCAAAACCCATCGGATACAAAACATTAAAGCCCTGCATTCTCTTTTTGCGGGCAATCACATCAAGCGCGGTATAAGAACGCGGATGCCCCACGTGTAAGCCGGCGCCGGATGGATACGGGAATTCGACCAACGCATAAAATTTGGGTTTGCTTTTATCAATGTCAACATGGTAAGCTTTTTCTTCATCCCAGATTGCCTGCCATTTTTTCTCAATTTTCTTAAAATTATAACGGTCTTCCATCGGCCATTCTTTCTGCCATTCTGCAAAACTGTCTTTACCGTCGTACTTATGATTATTATTCATTTTTCCGTCCCAAATTTTATCGTTTATAAAGTTTAAATTGCCTAGACGGGTTATTATACGAATTTTAATATTTTTGACAAGCAAAAATAGCCTCTTGTTTTTATTCTTGGCATTAAATACAATGGGCACGAAAGGATTTTGGAAATGTCTGACCCAAGATTGCAAGCCGCACTGATACTGCAAGAAATTTTAGAGCAAAAAGTTTTTGCTGCCGAAGCAAAATCGCACCTCGATTCGCAAGCTGCAAATGATTTACCATTTATCAATATGCTGGTGCAGACATCTTTGCGCCATCTGGTATATATCAAGCAGGTACTCAAAAACTTTATCAAGAAAAAGCTGCCTAAAGATTCTGCTTTCGGGTACTACGCGCTTATTTTAGGAGCAACCGAAGTTTTGTATCTGCGCACCCCTGATTATGCCGTAATTAACAGTTATGTAGACATCACCAAAAAACATCTCAATAAATTTGTCGGCGGATTCGTTAACGCTGTTTTACGCAAGGTATGCGCCGACAAAGAAAAATTTATTCAAGAAGACGCCGGCTTGTTTTTCCCCAACGATTTTCGAGGATTAATAAACAATGATTACGGCCGCAAAACCGCGGTGCTGATAGAAAAAGCCGCCATTCAAGAGCCTATGTTGGACATCAGTGTCAAAGAAGGAGTTAAAATCCCCGGCGCCGCCATTCTCCCTCTCGGCACCAACCGCCTGAAAAATGACGGATCCCCGGCCAAAATTGCCGGCTATAATGACGGCTCTT
>JBNMLW010000249.1:0-1674 GCA_050875025.1 Alphaproteobacteria bacterium | reverse complement strand
GTTTTTGGCTACGTGCGAATTTGCCGAACTATGTGTAAGCGCAGTTTTGAGCAAATTAGGATTTTTAAATTCATATTTGAGAACTTGTTGCAAATCTTTCATCTCTGCATGCTCCTAACCGATACGGTTAAACAGACGCGACCAGCGGATTTTCTTCGGCCAGGTCCAAGGCTTATACCAAGCCTCTTCATCATTGTGAGAGAAGAACAGAAAACGGGCTTTGCCGACCAGATTTTCTTCCGGCACAAAACCGACATTAACCCGGCTGTCATCAGAACGATCGCGGTTATCGCCCATCATAAAATAAGTTCCCTGCGGCACCTGCACTTCTTCAAAGTCATCATTAGCCTCATGATCAGAGATTTCCAAAATCCGGTGTTTTACGCCGTTAGGCAGAGTCTCAACATATTGGCGATAACGTTCGGCATTTCCAAAATCATTGCGCATAACAAAATCTTCAATTTCCTCACGCTCAACTTTTTGGCCATTAATGTACAGGCGTCCGTTTTCCAGTTTTATTTTATCCCCCGGCAGGCCGATTACGCGTTTGATAAAATCGGTGCGGTTATCCCGAGGATATTTAAATACGACAACATCGCCGCGGTTAGGAGCAGTTTTCCAGATTCGCCCTTCCAACAGCGGAATACTCCACGGCAAAGAATGTTTAGAATAACCGTAAGTATATTTGGAGACAAACAAATAGTCGCCGACATAAAGGGTCGGATACATAGACCCGGACGGAATTTTAAAAGGTTCAAACCAAAATGTTCTGATAACAATAGCAATCAAAATTGCATAAACCACCGTTTTGACGGTATCTGCAAAGCTCTCTTCTTTATCCATTATATATTCTCTCTTCAATAGGCTGAAATTTGCAAACACATAGTTTGCGCTTAAATTTTTTCAATAATCACAATAGCATTAGCCACCGGATAATCGTCTGACAAAGACAACCAGGTTGCAACCTCGCCGCCGGCACACAATTTTTTGGCCTGCTCCAGAGCATTGTTATACAAATGCAGCAGCGGGCGTCCTTTGCTATCGTGCCCAACCTCAATATCGCACCAAGAGATGCCTCCGCTCATACCTGTGCCCAAAGCCTTGGAAGCAGCCTCTTTGGCGGCAAAAAGTTTGGCCATTTTTGCCGGACTGCCATAGCTCCCGCCCTTGGCCTCATCTATTGCTTTTTGCTCCGCTTTGGTAAAAAGTTTTTCTTGAAACCTCTTGCCATAACGGACAGATGCGCGCTCAATACGGCCGATATTCACAACATCAGTTCCCAAACCGACAATCATTATTATATCCTTTTTATAAATTATTTAACGCCGATTAGGATATGCCATATATTATTCAAAAACAAGCAAAATAATAACATGAAAAACAATTTTTGGAAAACGCCGAATTGCCTTATAAGTCTTCCCTCTTGACGGGGGAAGATTTAGATGGGGGTGAAATTGAGGCAAATTAATTAGTTATTTTGTCACCCCACCCAACCTTCCCCGTCAAGGAGAAGGAGCTTGATAGTGCTATTTCGAAAGATAGCATTCATAGCGCACAATCTCCAGCGAGGTTGGATAGTGGATTTTATAGAGTGATTTGAAAGGCGGCGACACCGGAGTTTACAAAAGGGTAAATGAGGATGTCGCCGTCCTGCGCAAATTGCTCTAGAAAACC
>JBNMLW010000248.1:0-1675 GCA_050875025.1 Alphaproteobacteria bacterium | reverse complement strand
CTGCATACGAGTATAGTCTACATTCCAGTTATCAATAATTTTGAGCGCCTCATACAATTGCGCGCGGAAAAACTTAGGACGCCGGGTATCATAACTGAGAGTGGTAAGCGCGGCAATGGTATTAAAACCGCCAAAGTTGCTGCCAAAGTTGGTTTCCACCCCCCAAAAGGCAATCAGATAATTGCCCTGCACGCCGTATTTTTCTTCAATCTCCGCCAGCAAAGGCTTGAGTTCTGCATAGCGCTTGCGCCCCTCCTCCACCCGGCGTTTATTGACAATACGATTAATATAATCGGTAGAAGTGAGCACAAATTCTGCCTGGCGACGGTCAATTTTTACCACCTCCGGCGCCGGATGATAATAATCTTGAGCATAAACAGTATCAAGCGTCTTTTGTGAAATGCCTTTTTGGCGCATTTCGGCTTTAAGTTCCTCCAGCCATTGCAGATATTCCGGCGGAGCAAAAGATGTAACATTAGCGGAAGTCGAACATGCCGCCACTCCCAAAGACAAACTCAAACATAAAGCCAACAGCAGTTTTTGCAGCACCGTCTCCACTCCTTAAACAGATTCAATCTATTGGCAAAAATAGCGGATTTTGTTTTAGAAATGATTAAGAGCGGCTATTTTTGCACAAAATATCTTTTTTTGGCTTTTTCGCCGTGTTTCAAACGCCAATATTTGCGAAATTCGCACAGACTGTCTTGAATATCGTGCAAACATAAATACGGCGCGTTGGGGTATTGGGGATTCTGCCAGCGAACGTTGTTCCAATCCAAGCCTTTATCAGCCTTAAGCTTGGCAAACTCCGCGGCCTGAGCAGCAAAAAGTTCGCGGCATTTGGTATCGGCCTCTTTTTTAGCAAGCCGCCGTCCGAAAATAATATTCAGCCCCCAATGCGCGCCGGGGCCGACAACCAAAAAATCATTGCCGGTATAGCTGACAATATCGCCGGCATAAGTTGCATCCAGCAGAATCTGTCCGGACAAAAACGCTCCTGCCAACGGCACGCTTTGCGCGATTATTGCCAATCCCTCTTGCGGAGATGCCTGCCGCAATTTGCCGATAATTTCTTTAATTTTGCCGCGGATATCATCCAGCATCAGCAAGATTTGAACATGTTTATCTTGCGGCCGATACGCGGAATTATAAGCATGAGCGGTAATCAGATAGGCATTGGAAAATATGTTCTCTTGTTTTTTAATCTCATCAAAGCGCTGCTCATAAGCCTGCCGCTCAAATGAGCCGATATCCAGCAAACCGCCGAACAAGCGCTCAATCGTATCGCGGCGGTTAAAAAAGCGATAGGCAATTATATTAAACAGCTTATTTTCCGGAGTAATGCCAGACTGGCACAAATACTTGACAATTGCCTGAGTACCTCCGTCCAACTCACGGTATACATTGCAAAACCGATAATCTCGCAAAATCTCGTCATCTGTCCATGGAGCCGGCCGCTGCAGTATGTTGCGCTTGTGCCAAACCTCCTGACGGCGATAAATAAATTCAAAAAATGCGCTGATCATCAAATCGGTATCATGCATATCCGTTCCTCCCGTTTGGCCAAAATTTTATCAATCCGCCGCCAAAAGTAAAACCTTTTTACACAAATATACATACAAAAAAAACGCCCCTTTCAGGGTGTTTCTTTCCTAAATGGCGGAGAGGCAGAGAT
>JBNMLW010000247.1:0-1678 GCA_050875025.1 Alphaproteobacteria bacterium | reverse complement strand
GAGCCTCGAACAAAGTGAGCGGCGAGTAACAGCTTGCTTTACGCCTCAGACGCTTGTCTGCCAAAACTGTTTGTCGTTTTTTTGCTCATGCTCAAAGCGGAATTGACCCCGAGCCCCGAACAAAGTGAGTGGCGAGCAACAGCTTGCTCCGCGCCGCCCACCGTCGTGGGCTAGTTGGCAGGAACAACGCGGGCTTGGTCGCCATAGAGTACCATGCAGCGCTGGCCGGGTTGAATGATGGTGTCATTGCCCTGAACAACACTGGCCATGCTGCCGTTATCAAATTTTACGACATATTCAAATCCGGTCTGATGAGAAAGCTGTTTCTGAGCAGCATCGCCGGCAATTCCGCCGACAACTGCGCCGCCGATAGCGCCGAGAATAGGCACGGTGCGCCCGCCGCCGATAGCCGAACCGGCCACGCCGCCGGCAGCAGCGCCGAGCAGGGTTCCGGCATTATTGTTGGAGCTGTTTACATTAACCGGGCGAACGCTGACAACCGTGCACTGTTTAACGGTATTAACGGTTTGCGCGCTGGAAGCGTAGTAGTTATTGGGGCTGATATCGGCAGTGCAGGCGCCGAGAGCCAATGACAAAATTGTTGCGGAAACAAAAGCTGTCTTTTTCATTTTTATGTCCTTTAATAAGTTGCAAATCTGATAGAAATTTAATCTGTATAATAATAATTGTCAATGCTGGACATCTTGCTAATTTTGTAATATAGTCCGCAATGATTACGGCAGTAATCTGATAAAGAGAATAATTTAAGGATAAGACAAACAATGTTAAAAAGAACTAAAGTTGTACAGTTGTTGGCCTCGGAGCAGCCTGTTGCCGAGGTTTTGGTCAAAGGATGGGTCAGAACCCGCCGCGATGCCAAAGATTTTTCGTTTATTGAAGTGAATGACGGCTCCTGCCTCAAAAATATTCAGATTATTGCCAATAATAACCTCAATAATTATGAGGATGTCAAAAAGATTACCACCGGTTCTTCCGTAGCCGTAAAAGGCGCTCTGGTCGAATCTAAGGGCGGCAACCAAAAGTATGAAGTTGTAGCCGAAGAGGTCGAGATTTACAGTCTGGCGCCGGATGACTTCCCGCTGCAGAAGAAAAAACATACCGATGAATATCTGCGCACAATTGCTCATCTGCGTCCGCGCACCAACAAATACGGCGCGGCGTTCAGAGTCCGCTCCGAGCTGTCTTATGCTATTCATAAGTTCTTTAATGAACGCGGTTTCAGATATGTCCACACTCCGCTGATTACCGCATCTGATTGCGAGGGCGCCGGCGAGATGTTTCAGGTTACCACGCTGGATATTAATAATCCTCCGCGCACCAAAGACGGCAAGGTTGACTATTCGCAAGACTTTTTCGGCAAGGAGGCCAGATTAACGGTTTCCGGCCAGCTTAACGGAGAGATGTTTGCTTGCGCGCTGGGCGATATTTATACTTTCGGCCCCACCTTCAGAGCCGAGAACTCCAACACTACCCGCCATGCCGCTGAGTTCTGGATGATTGAGCCGGAAATGGCTTTTGCCGATATTCATGACGATATGGATTTGGCTGAAGATATGGTCAAATATTGTATTCGCCATGTTATGAATACCTGTCCTGATGATTTGGAGCTGTTCAATAAGTATGTGGAGCCGGGACTGCTGGATAAGCTGAACAATAT
>JBNMLW010000246.1:0-1690 GCA_050875025.1 Alphaproteobacteria bacterium | reverse complement strand
CAAAATGAGCTGCGATTTTTTCCAAATTGCGGCGCACGTTCTGTGGATTGTCCTGACTGCTGATGCTCACATTCAAGCTTTGATAAATGCCTGTAGAAAAGCCGCCCTCGGCACCAAAGAAACAATGCTTTGCCGGCGGTAGATTAGGAGCCAGCCAACTCATTTATTCTTCCCTCAAAAAAGATTTGCCATACCCGAACGGTTCAATCGCAAAATATTCGGCAATAGTTTGCGCAATATCCGCAAAAGTCTGACGCTGTCCGATATTTGCCGGTTTAACTTTTTTACCAAACATTATAACCGGAACCTGCTCCCTGGTGTGATCGGTACCGCTCCAGGTCGGATCATTGCCGTGGTCGGCAGTAACAAAAACAATATCATCATCTTGCAAAACATTGGCTATTTCCGGCAAACGGCGGTCAAAATATTCCAGAGCGCGGGCATAACCATTAACATCCCGCCGATGCCCATAAAGCATATCAAAGTCGACAAAATTGGTAAATACCAAACTGCCTTCCGGCGCATTTTTAACTTCTTGCAAAGTCACATTCCATAGTTCTTCCAACCCGCTGGCCAAAACCTTTTTGCTAACGCCGCACCCGGCATAAATATCACTGATTTTGCCGATAGCAATTACCTCATGTCCGGAATTTTTAAGTTTATCCAGCAAAGTCGGGGCAAACGGTTTTACCGAATAATCATGACGATTTTTAGTGCGGACAAATTCGCCGGCTTTTTCGCCTTCAAACGGACGAGCAATAATACGCGCAATCCGATAGGGTTTAACGGCTTCATAAGCAATCTGGCAAAGGTCATACAGTTTTTGCAACCCGAAATATTTTTCATGAGCCGCTATCTGTAAACAGCTGTCCGCAGAGGTATAGAAAATCGGCTTACCGGTTTTAATATGTTCCTCGCCCAGTTCTTGAATAATTACCGTTCCGGAAGCCGCTTTATTGCCCAAAATTCCGGAAATACCGGATTTTTTACAAATTTCATCTATCAGCTCTGCCGGAAAAGACGGATATTCTTTAGGAAAATAGCCCCACTCCTGCAGAACCGGAACTCCGGCCATTTCCCAGTGGCCTGAAGTTGTGTCTTTGGCCTTGCCCATTTCTTTGGCATGCCCGTATTTGGAAGGCAGATTTAGTTTGGCAATATCTTGAATACCATATTCAGCCTCATGGCCGACTGCTTCACACGCGGCTTTGCCCAACCCGAGAGCAATCAGATTCGGCATATTCAGCCCCAAATTCTGCTTGGCAATATGTCCGAAGGTATCAGCCCCATCATCGCCAAACATACAGGCATCGGGCGCACCGCCGATACCAAATGAATCCATCATCAAAATTATTGCCCGCGCCATAACCAATCTCCTTTGTTAGAAACAATTATAAGAGTATAATAGCAAGCGTAAGTCTATGGTCAAGCAATATCAAAAGATTTTATTTTGCACTATCCAACCTTAGCTATTTTGCTCGATTTCCAGCAAGCTCGATAGAGCCACTGAATAGAAGTAGAAATGAAAAAGCTGAAAATCCTAATGTACACAATAGTACATGAATTTTCAGCTCTTTTGCACTATCTCAAGCGAAGGTGGAGAATAGTACAGATAGAGTGATTTGAAAGGCGGCGACACCGGAGTTTACAAAAGGGTAAATGAGGATGTCGCCGTCCTGCACAAATTGCT
>JBNMLW010000245.1:0-1695 GCA_050875025.1 Alphaproteobacteria bacterium | reverse complement strand
GCACAATCTCCAGCGAGGTTGGATAGTGGATTTTATAGAGTGATTTGAAAGGCGGCGACACCGGAGTTTACAAAAGGGTAAATGAGGATGTCGCCGGCCTGCACAAATTGCTCTAGAAAGCCTCTAGACAAACTCGCCTGTTTTGCCTGCGCCACTAGCTTTTTTATCCCTAACAATATCCAAACTTCCGTTGCTGACAATAATGCTGGCGGTATCATTATCGCCAATCTCGCCGTCAAGGATTTTGAGCGCCAGTTTGTTTTCAATCTGGTTTTTCAAAAGCCGTTTAAGCGGACGGGCACCATAAGTCGGATCATAGCCATTGTTGACAATCCAGATAAACGCCGGCTCAGTGACCTTAAGATGAATATTGCGGTCGGCCAAACGTTTTTCAATATTGGCAATCTGAATTTGGGCAATGTCTTTGATGTTGCTCTTGTCCAGCTTGTGGAAGATTGTTATCTCGTCAATACGGTTGATAAACTCCGGACGGAACGAGGCTTTGACAATTTCCATAACCTTAGCGCGGATTTGTTTGCCGTCATCGGCACCGGTAGCATTGGACAATATCTCTGACCCCAGGTTAGAAGTCATAATAATGATAGTGTTCTTAAAATCTACCGTGCGGCCTTTGCCATCGGTCAAGCGTCCGTCATCAAGCACTTGCAACAAGATGTTAAAGACATCAGGGTGAGCCTTTTCAACCTCATCAAACAAAATTACCTGATAGGGACGACGGCGCACGGCTTCGGTCAAATATCCGCCCTCATCATAGCCGACATATCCCGGAGGCGAACCAATCAGACGGGCAACCGCGTGTTTCTCCATATATTCCGACATATCTACGCGCAGCATAGCAGTCTCATCATTAAACAGAAATTCTGCTAATGCTTTGCTGAGTTCGGTTTTGCCCACGCCGGTCGGCCCCAAGAACAAAAACGAACCTATCGGCTGGCGGGCATCGGAAATACCGGCACGAGAACGGCGCACCGCATTGGATACTGCGGCAATGGCCTCTTTTTGACCGATAACCCGTTTGGACAAGAAATCTTCCATGTGGAGCAGTTTTTCACGCTCGCCTTCCAACATCTTGTCAACCGGGATACCTGTCCACTTGGAGACGACATTGGCAATGTTCTCTTCGGTAACCGTTTCAGAAAAACTGTTTTTGTGTTCTTTGGCCTTTTCTTCTGTGGCATTAATCTTGCGCTCCAATTCAGGAATAACGCTGTATTGCAACTCGCCGGCGCGTTCAAATCTGCCCTCTCGTTTGGCAATCTCAACCTCTATTCTGGCCTTATCGAGTTGATCTTTAAGTCCGGTAAAATCAGCCAAACCCTGTTTTTCTTCACGCCATTTGTCTTCCAGAGCTTTGGCTTTGGCCTCCAGTCCGGAAATCTCATAGGCAATAAGCTCACAGCGCTCCTTAGATTTTGGATCAGTCTCTTTTTTGATGCCCTCGCGCTCAATTTTGAGCTGCAAAATACGCCGGTCCAACTCATCAAGTTCTTCCGGTTTGGAATCGATAGCCATACGCAATGAGCTGGCCGCCTCATCCATAAGGTCAATTGCCTTATCGGGCAGAAAACGATCGCTGATATAGCGGTTGGACAAAGTTGCGGCGGCAATTAAAGCACCGTCAGAAATTTTGACACCATGGTGGAGTTCAAATTTCTCCTTAATACCGCGCAAGAT
>JBNMLW010000244.1:0-1708 GCA_050875025.1 Alphaproteobacteria bacterium | reverse complement strand
TTTTTACTTCTATTCAGCGGCTCTATCGAGCTTGCTGGAGATTGTGCTTATAAGTCTTCCCTCTTGACGGGGCGCGAGGATAAAAACAACCGCTGCTCCAGTTGTTTTTACCACAAGCGGCGTAAGTTTACTTGTTGAGCCAGTGCAGCGTGAGCAAACGCAGCGAAACTAGTAAACAAGTGACCGACGTGCGGTTAGTGAGCCTTGGCGAGCTTACCAAGCTAGAGGCTGGGTGGGGGTGATAAATATGCAATATTTTGTGAAGATAAGAAAATGCTTGCAATTAGCGGAGATTGGTTGTATAAACTCCGCTGAACCGGGTGGCTCGGGCTAATTGGCATGCCTGACGACTCGTTATAATTCCAATGTTTTTTGAAATTTGAAAGGGATTAAAATGCCTAAATTAAAAACTAAAAGTGCTGCTAAAAAACGCTTTGGCGTTACCGGCACCGGCAAATTGAAAAGAAACTTTGCCTTTAAGAGACACTTGCTTTTCAACAAAGGTACAAAGATGAAGAGACAGGCTCGCGGCACTCTGCTGTTGGCTGATGTTGATGTTAAACTCGTCAAGAAATTTTTACCGTATTTGTAAGGGGAAGCAAACATGTCACGTATTAAAAGAGGTGTTACCGCTCACGCGCGTCACAAAAAAGTTCTCTCTATGGCTAAAGGCTTCAGAGGACGCAATAATAACGTATTCAGAGTAGCTGTTGAAAAGGTCGAGAAGGCTTTGCAATATGCTTACCGCGACAGAAGAGCCAAAAAGAGAAATTTCCGTGCTTTGTGGATTCAGCGTATCAATGCTGCTACCCGCTTGCATGATTTGACCTATTCCCGATTTATGAACGGGCTCACCAAAGCTGGTATTGAGCTTGATCGTAAGGTATTGGCCGATATCGCTGTTAAAGAGCCCGAAACTTTCGCAAAACTGGTTGACCAGGTTAAGGCTTCTTTAAGCAAGTAATTGTTGAAAACAGCATAAATTTTAGAGAGTCTGCTTGAGCAATCAGGGCAGGCTCTCTTGCATTTTAAATTAGGTGGAAAATGGAAAATACAGATAATCTCAAGACAGAAACTTTGGCGGCAATTGCCAAAGCCTCGGATTTGAAAGCCTTGGATGAAATCAGAGTTTCGGTACTGGGCAAAAAAGGCGCCATTACCGAAATGATGAAAGGTTTGGCGGCTCTCTCGGTTGAAGAAAAAAAAGAAATGGGCAAAAGCCTCAATATCCTGAAAACCGAAATCGAAAAAGCTTTGGATGAGCGGAAGGAGACTTTGGCTGAGGCGGAACTGAATGCCAAATTGGCTAAGGAGACAATAGATGTTACCCTGCCGACACGTCCGGAGCATCAGGGCAGAATACATCCGGTTTCTAAAATTTATGAAGAGGTTGTGGCTATCTTCGGGCAGATGGGTTTTGATGTGGTTGATGGCCCGGATATTGAAGACCAGTTCCACAACTTTAATGCTCTGAACACTCCGGCGAACCATCCGGCGCGCCAGATGCAAGATACTTTCTATATTCCTAATCCGGAAAGCGATAATTTTGATGACAGCTATGTTGTCCGCACGCAGACTTCGGCAGTGCAAATCCGCACTATGGAAAAACGGCAGCCGCCAATCCGCATTATTGCTCCGGGGCGCACTTACCGTTCGGATTATGACGCCACCCATACCCCGATGTTCCACCAGGTTGAGGGTTTGGTGA
>JBNMLW010000243.1:0-1728 GCA_050875025.1 Alphaproteobacteria bacterium | reverse complement strand
CAATACGATAGGGACCCATAATGCTTTGGGCAATAATCTCGCCATTGAGGTTTTCCAACTTGAGGTCAACATCATGAGCGGTATCAACAATATTAAGAGTGGCGCCGCCGATGCTGACGCTGTTGAGAGCAAAGTGAGATTCTTCTATAGCGCGGCGTTGTTCCGGGGCAAGGTCAGATTCCCAATTGAGGCGCCCGCTCGGCAAAAGCTCAAGATTAATCTGCGGATTGCGCAGTTCCATGTGCTGAATTTCAAATTGTCCCTGAATCAGGTGAGATAAAGACAATTGGGCAACCAGGTCTTTTATCTCTACCAAGGGCTTGGATTTGTCTTCTCCCGCCGGGTTGAGGATTTTTACATTGGTGGCGCTCAAGTAAGGGGAAGGGAGAATTTTGAAAGAAATCGGGCCGGCAAAGTCAATTTGTTTGCCGGTGGCCTCGTTGAACTGTTTGGCAATGATGCTTTTGTGCTCGTTCCAATCTATTGAACTGATATAAAAGGCAGCGCCGGCGGCTGCAGTTATCAACAGTATCAGCAAAATAAGCAGCAGTTTTTTCACGAGGTTATCTCCTTCAAGTTTGCACGGGCGATAAATAGTCTTTGCTTTTATCGTAACGCTTCATTATTATGCTATATTATTAATAAAACTTTTAACTGACAAAGGCAAGATATGAATAATACCCAAAAACTTTTTGATTTGGCCGCAGCCGCGGCGGCAAATGCTTATTGTCCGTATTCTAAATTTGCGGTTGGAGCTGCAATTTTGGCTGATGACGATAATTTTTATGCCGGCTGCAATGTCGAAAATATTTCTTATCCGGTCGGAACTTGCGCTGAGGCAGGGGCAATTGCCGCGATGATTGCCGGCGGCGGCAAAAAGATTGTGGAAATGCTGGTATATGCCGACAGCAAACAATTGATTTCTCCCTGCGGCGCATGCCGGCAGCGGATTGCCGAGTTTGCAGATAAAAATGTAATTGTCCACTTGGCAAACAAAGACGGAATCCCAAAGTCAACCAATGTAGCAGAGCTTTTGCCCTGCAGTTTTTCGGAGTTTTAGAAGATGAGCGAGATTGCAATTGCTATGGCTGAGCAAATAAAGAAACGGCTGAACGGATTTGCCCCGAAGATTGCGATTATTCTGGGCAGCGGATTGGGCGGATTGGCTGATGAGATTGAAAACCCGCAGTATATTGAGTATTCGGAAATTGATGGATTTCCGGTTAGTACTGTGACCGGGCACAAAGGGCGTTTGATTGCAGGCCGGCTGGAAGGCAAACCGGTTTTGTGCATGCAGGGGCGGGTGCACCTTTATGAAGGATATCAGCCTTCGGCCATTGCCAATATTATCAAAGCATTCAAATGGTTGGGAATCGAAAGTTTGATTGTGACCAATGCTGCCGGCTCTTTGCGCAAAGAGAACAAACCGGGGGATTTGATGCTGATTTCCGATCATATCAATATGAGCGGCTTTAACCCGCTGATCGGTTCTAATGACGAAAGGTTCGGCCCGCGGTTTCCGAATATGAATGATGTTTATACAGCACAGTATCGCGAACTGGCGCTGAAGATTGCCAAGGCCAACAATATTACCTTGCATCAGGGGGTGTATTGTATGCTTTCCGGCCCGAATTTTGAAACTCCGGCAGAGGTCAGAATGTGTCGGGTTTGGGGCGCAGATGCCAACGGAATGTCTACCGTGCCGGAAACGATGACAGCGGCTTATTG
>JBNMLW010000242.1:0-1733 GCA_050875025.1 Alphaproteobacteria bacterium | reverse complement strand
GCTTTGGCATTCTTCAATACCATAGCCGCCGTATCTTCGTACAGAGAATTTAGAATCTTGGCGGTGTTTTCATAATCCCAGCCCTGATACCCGAGATGGTGGGCAATGTGAACAACCGGTATGGACTTGAGGGTGTCGGCAAGTTCTGTGCTCATGCGGCCGTTTTCAACTTGAGCCGTGGTAAAATATTTGAGCAGACCCGATAATGCGCCGCTGTGCCAGTCATTGGCAATAACGACATTGGGCGTTGAAATCTTTTTTATTTTGCCTTCAAAAAGGGACTTGAGCAAAACATATACGGCTTTAGAGAAGAAGGCAAAGCGTTCAACCTCATTAATCCCGTTTTTGTTCATAATATAGCAGCCGTCTTGTGCCGGCGGATTGTCTTTGTGCGGATTAATACTGAAGAATCTGTCGTTAGAGAGAAAGATATAATTGCAGTTATCAAAACTGCCGGTATAAACCTCTACTTTTTGCCGAACAAGAGTTTGGCGTTCGCCAATGAAAGGGACATCGATTGTCGCAATTGAAGAGAGCTCAATTTGTTTGTGCTCGGCGCCAAAATAGGTGCTGCCTTTCAATTCGGCTTTCTTTTTGCCGGTGTCGCCCAAATATAACGGAGTAACAACAGTCAGGCTCTCGCCGTTTTTTCCAAAACGGTTGTTGAAGGCGGTCGGCAATTCGGTAGCGATTACCCCCAAGCCGCCCCATTTCATAAAGGTTGCGGTTTCGGCAGATACCATCCAACCGTTGACTTTGTCTATCTGCGGCCAAGCGGTTTTGCCAAGACATTGGATTTTAGCGAGGTTTTGAATTGCTTGAAGGTGCGGATTGGTGGTCACCGCATAGGTGATGCTGAACTTCTTTTTATTAAAGGCTTTCGGCAGAAATTTAGAGGAATTGAGTTCCGTTGTCGGTGTGTGGGGTGCCATCTCAAATCTTTCAAGAATCCAAAAAATAATTACAGATTAAGGCCGGGTTATCCGGCAATAAAATCATTAAAAGACCATTGCTCTTGACTTGTCAAGCATAAGTCACTAAATTCCTTGTATATATACACATAAGTCTTAATTTTTTAAAGAGAAAAAGCATGAGTAAGAATAAAAAAAGACATAATGAAACCGAAGATTTGTCCGAAGAGCTGGATAAAGCTTTGGGAGCGGAAAACGAGAACGAATCCGAGGCTGAGGCTGAAGTCGATGAGGCCGCGGATGAAACGGATTTGGACCTGTTGAAAGCTGAGAATGCAAAATTGCGCGAAGACTATCTGCGGGCATTTGCCGAAGCTGAAAACACCAAAAAACGCTGCGCTCAGGAAATTGAAAAAAATAATAAGTACGCAATATCTTCCTTTGCCAAAAATCTTTTATCAGTGGCCGATAACCTGCATCGGGCAATTGAATCCGTGGATAAAAACGAAGGTAAGGAAAGTTGCGAGGCTCTGAAAAAAGGCGTTGAACTGACGGAATCCGAATTAATGAAAGTTTTTGAAAAATTCGGCATTACCAAAATGGACATTATGGGACAAGTTTTTGATCCCAACTATCATCAAGTTATCCAAGAAGTCGAAGACAAAACCAAGCCCGCCGGCACAATCATTGCCGAACTCCAGACCGGCTACATGATTAATGGAAGGATATTGAGAGAGGCGATGGTGGTGGTTACCAAATAGGTGATGTTGTCTAGAGGTTTTCTAGAGCAATTTGTGCAGGTCGGCGACATCCTCATTTACT
>JBNMLW010000241.1:0-1755 GCA_050875025.1 Alphaproteobacteria bacterium | reverse complement strand
TAGTTTTCACGCTCGGTTGCATCAGAGCTATCCAAAGCTGACTGAGCAACAGCCTTAGCCTGCTGAGCAAAAGAGGTAATAGCTTCAATACCTTCATCAGCGGCTTTAATGGTCTGAATTGCCTGACCCATGCTGTCCAACAAAGAGGACAAGTCGCTGGCGCGGTTGTTCAAAGACTGAGCGGTGTAGTAAGAAGACGGGTTGTCAATCGCGGAGTTTACTTTTTTACCGGTTGACAAACGTTCTTGAGTGGTATCCATAAGGCTCTGGGTATTCTGCAAAGACAGAAGGTTTGATCTCATGGATGCGGTCAAAGAAATATTAGACATAGCTTTTCTCCAAAATACTGTGGACACAAGACACTGTGAATGTAATTCTTACATTACAGGTATCAATATAGCATAAAATCGAATACGATTCAACGCTTATGTGAGAGTCTAATATACAAAAGTTAAAAAAAACTTAATCAGCCTAGGGATTCAGCAGTTGACCGAAAGATTCGTCTTCTTTTTCCAACAATTTGGCCGCGGCTTTGATGGCGCCATAGTAATCTGAAGCCAAAATGCACTCGCTGATCGGCGCAATGTAAGGAATCAGGCTCGGAGCGGCATCTTGCAAATCACGCACATATTCCAGATACATATTTTGCAGTTTTATGTCACCACGAGACAAATACATTTGCTGCACCACAAAATAAATGCGGCGACTCGGAGTATTTGCGTCTTTTTCCCGCAAAATAAATTTTTCACGCAAAATCGGGACATTGCCTTCAATATAAAAACGAGTGCGCTCGCCGTCGTTGGTGATTAAAGATTCACCAATAATGATACTTTCATGCGGTTTAAGTTCAATCTTCAAAGGCATTGTCTGATTCTCCATATAAATTTTTAAGTTGGCTTATAATATAATCATTTTTTTATTTTGCAAATCTTTATTTTTTATGTATAAGTAAACCAAGTTGAACAAAAGGATTGGTTACAAATGAGCGCAACATTTAAGAATGATCTGGACGCCACCGCACAAGAAGTGTATTTGGAAACATTGATGTTTGTTTTGGGCGGAGAAAAAAAACTGACCAAAGAGCAAAGCCGCTATCTGGAACAGCAGGCGCAAGAAATCGGTTTTCCGACCGAAGGGCTGAAAGACATCAGAAAAATCAAACGGCCGGAGAGTTTGTCTAATGAACTCTTGAAAATTGAAGATATTCGGTTGCGCCGCTATTTTGTGCGAGAGATGATTATGCTGGCGATATCCGACCACGAGCTGACCGACGCCGAAATGTGCGATATTTATAAAATCGGTTGCGCAATCGGCGTGAAAGAAGACAAAATCAATGACTTCTTTTTGTGGGCGGCGCAAGGCGTGGAATGGCAGATTGAGGGGGTGCGCATAGTGGAGGACGATCTGTAAAACATCATGCAGGAACCTCCAATTTATGCCCTGAAAAGCGTTAGTCTGGCTTTTGGCGACAACCAACTGTTTAGCAACGTGGAGCTGTATATCAATCGCGGCGACAAAATATCTTTGGTCGGGCGCAATGGCTCGGGGAAATCTACTTTGCTCAAGGTGATCGCCGGAGTATTGGAGCCTGATAACGGCGAGATTTTTGCGCAGCCGGGAATCAAAATCGCCTATATGCCGCAAGAGCCGGATTTTGGCACTTGCAAAACCTTGCGCGAGGTGGTGCGTAGTGGAATTGGCGATTATACGCCAGACCAAGAATATCGAGTCAATATATTGGTGGAGCAATTTGCC
>JBNMLW010000240.1:0-1773 GCA_050875025.1 Alphaproteobacteria bacterium | reverse complement strand
GCCATATTTCCGCACTCACCCGATAACTCAGGAGCGGATTGCTTTTTTTGAAGAGGCCGTCAAAAAATCCGAGACGACGCCAAATACCGATTTGCAGCCCCAATTTGAAAGAATTAAAGCGAAAATTTATGCCTATCTGATGCCGCCGGCGCAAACATTGCGCCGTTATCCGGCTCAAGATGACAGCATTGCCGCCCATTATGCCCGAACAATTGCTTATTTTAAGCAACTGCAACCGGCAAAAGCCAACAAGGAGCTGGATAGGCTGCTGGCAAAAGAGCCTGATAACCCATATTTTCATGAACTGAAAGGGCAAATGTATCTGGAGACCGGAAAAATAGCGCCGGCCAAAAAGGAATATGCCACCGCACTGAAACTACGGCCAAACTCGCCTTTGTTGCAAATAAGCTACGCTCAGGCAATTTTGGAAGATAACCCGAACCGGCAAGAAACGCGGCAAGCGATTGATATGTTGAATCAAGCCGTGATTAAACATGATTCCGGATTTGCCTGGCTGCTGCTCTCCCGCGCCTATGGATTGCAAGGCGAAATCGCCGCCGCCAATTATGCCGCCGCGGAATATTCTTTGAGAATCGGCGCACCGGAAATTGCGCTGGAGCAATTAAAACAAGCGCAAAAATCATCACCATCGCCGAGACTGGCGATTAAAATTGACGATTTGACCGCGATGATTACCGATTTGTTAAAAAAACGGCAGCGTAGCTAGGCCAGAGCTTTGATGATTTGCGCGGCAATATCCGCATATGCTTTGGCATAAGGGCTATTGGGCTCGGCAACGACAATCGGCGAACCGGCGTCGGCATGAGCGCGGATATCCATGTGCAGCGGAATCTCACCTAAAAACGGCACCCCTAGTTCGACCGCGGTTTCCCGTGCGCCGGCGTGGCCGAAAATATCATCACGCGAACCACAATGAGGGCAAATATAATAGCTCATGTTTTCAACAATGCCCAAAATCGGAACATCTACGCGCTTGAACATATTCACCCCTTTAATCGCGTCGATAAGAGCGATATCTTGCGGAGTGGAAACAATCACCGCGCCGGCAAAATCCAATTTTTGCGACAAGGTAATCTGAATATCGCCGGTGCCGGGCGGCATATCAATCACCATAACGTCTATCTCGCCCCAGTTGACCTCTGTCAAAAGCTGCTCTATGGCGCCGCAAGCCTTGGAACCGCGCCAAATCAGCGGTGTGTTGCGGTCTATCAGCGTGCCGATAGACATGGATTTGATATTTTGGAACTCAAAAGCCTCAAAAGTTTTGCCGTCATATGATATGGGAGCGGCACCCTCATAACCAAGCATGGTGGGAATTGACGGCCCATAGATATCTGCGTCAAACAAAGCAACTTTTTGCCCCTGAGCCGCCAAAGCCATGGCTAAGTTCACCGCAGTGGTGGATTTGCCGACGCCGCCTTTGCCGGAAGCCACGGCAATAATCTTTTTGACACCTCTGACCACCCATTTGACCGGAGCCTCATTAAGCGGTTGAGGCTTTTTGTCAGCAGTGCAGACAATCAGGGCTTTGCTGACGCCGTCCAGCTGCTTCAGCTCTTCTGATAGTTGATTATTTTTATCTTGGTTCTCAATGGTGTTGTGCAAAGTTACAATTACCCGATTGCCAAATATGCCGATATTTTCAATTTCAGCGGGGGTGTAGTATTTTTCAACAATGGTTCTGATTTTTGTTTCCATGACGCGCATGTCCTGTTGATATATATTATCGATTATTGTTTTATTGCTATATTT
>JBNMLW010000239.1:0-1781 GCA_050875025.1 Alphaproteobacteria bacterium | reverse complement strand
GGTATGACAAAATAGGAGCTAGAGTAAATTGACAGGAAAAATAAGTTTAACCGCGAGTATGCGGAGTAACTTATTAAGTCTGCAGAACA
Source organism: Alphaproteobacteria bacterium (assembly GCA_050875025.1). GTDB lineage: Bacteria > Pseudomonadota > Alphaproteobacteria > RF32 > CAG-239 > CAZU01. The sequence goes on along the minus strand of JBNMLW010000239.1, from coordinate 1,692 downwards.
TCAGCAGACAGGTCAGCTCTACCCAAAATAAACTTGCTACCGGTAACAAGGTTAATTCTGCAATTGACAACCCGTCTTCCTATTATGCAGCCCGTAGTTTGACTAACCGCGCTAATTGTTACTATTGTTCTCGGAAGACGACCAAATAAAAACTGCAATGCCGCCGCTAAAATTATGAACAGCCTGCTGACGCATACTGTGGGCGACCCTTTTTTAATAAAAAGACGCTCGCTTTTAATAACCTTGATTATTAAAATTCCCGCCAAATTCTGCCTGCATAATCATATTGCCGCTCAACAGCATATATTGCTATATGCCGATGGCGGCAATACTGCAACAGCTTAGCTGATATTTATCCACAAAAAATATTATTTGTGCTTTTACACTATTAACAGTTGTATCTATTTAAACAACGATATCAAGGCGGTATTAATATCGGCAAAACGGTAATCAGCCTCTGGGCAGGCAGCTGAAGATTCTGGAGCAATCAGCACAGTAGCCAGCCCTGCAGCCTTGGCATTTTTGACATTGGTGCGGCTGTCTTCAAACATAATGCTCTCTTCCGGTTTGATGCCGGACAAAGCAAAAAACTCGGCAAAAGCTCCGTCATCATACTTAAACTTGTAGCCAATGCTGCCGGTATCTGCCACCAGTTCAAATCGGCCGGCCGGAATACCTACCTGTTTTAAGACATCGGCAACGTGCTTTTTGGTGCTGTCGGTGAAAATAAATTTGCGCTGCGGCAAACGTTCCAACAGCTCTGCCAACTGAGGATTGGGCTGAAGCATACCAACATAGACATCGCAAATATCTTCAATAAATTCCTCAATGGGAATCCCGAACTCGCTCTCCACAACATCGGCCTCATATTTGCCCTGCGCACGAACGTCGGACATCAATTTTTCGACCTGCGGCATGGTCAAATTGAGCCGGCGGCAAAAGAACTCTTTTATCTTTTGGTCAACATTATCTTCCACTGCCTGCGAATACGGATATAAAGTTCCGTCCAAATCAAATATCAGGTTCTTAAACATATTATCTTGCTTTTCTAATGGCTGAAACATTACGGATATAGGCGATATCGCTTTCCATATCTTCCAGATTTACCGGAAGTTTCAGGCGCCAATTGGGGTGCTTGTCTCTATCGGTGCCGGGGAGGTTTTGCTGTTTTTCAACATGCAAAAAGTCTTCCAACTGCACCAATACAACCGGAGAAGCTGATTGCGCAATATAGCGGTGCACTGCCTCTTCAATGCCCTCGGGGTATTTTTCGCCATAGATATAGTTGCCGCTGCGGGGGCGGTCTTCCGGCCAAACACCGGCGGCATCCAGCGAGCTCAAGAGCAAGCCGCGGTCTGCCTCGCGCTTGTGATAGGCATTGGCCTTGTCGGCATCGGAGGCAATCATACCAAGTTTGGCGGCCTCTTCAATATCATAGCCGAACCACCACATTTTGAGCGGCGGCATATCGTGTGTGCCGATAGAGGTAAACGCATTGACAGGGTAATCATAGGGCGCTAAAAATCCGCCCCAACCGGCATTAGCCCGCTCTGCCCACAACACGCTCAAAGAGTGGATATTGCGGCTCTGCAGCGTATCTAAAAATCCGTCCGGAACATTGCCGATGCTCTCGCCGACAATCACGCATTTGTTGAGAACGCTCTCCAGCGCCACAATATTGAGCATATCGGC
>JBNMLW010000238.1:0-1820 GCA_050875025.1 Alphaproteobacteria bacterium | reverse complement strand
GGATATTGTCGCTCCGTTCTAGGAAAGGCTGTATAACAGCCCATCTGGAGCGATTTGCTCAGGACGGAAGTGTCCTCACGTACTACTTATGTACGCTCCGGTACTTCCGCCTTTCAAATCACTCCATCTTTACTGTTCTCCAGCCTTTCTGGAGATGGTGCCGAGGAAAGTCTGTATAACGGCTTTCTAGAGCAATTTTACGGCGGCGGAAAATGCTCACGTACTGCTTATGTACGCTCCGCTTTCCCGCACCTAGAAATCACTCTATAAAGCTCATTCTCCAGCCTTTCTGGAGATGGTGCCGAGAAGTTAAACCTTTTCTTATTATTATGTGCACATTTAAGAAAAAGTCTCCCCAATTTTTTCTTAAATTATCAGTTCCGCTAAGGAGCTGTTTTCCCCTAAAAAGTCTGCTTCGGTTTTTTCCCCAATCGCCGAGGCAGATTTTTTTTAGTGGATTATTGCTTTTTTGCTATTTAAATAGGCAAATTGCCTGCTATATTCAAACTGTATCAATTTTTTTATGAAGGAAGCTAAATAATGAATACCACCATTGACGAAATCAGAGATGCCGAAGAAGAAGCTCAAATCCTGATGGGCTATGCTCAGGCTCTTTCTAAGGCCTCCACCAGCAATGATGAACAAATCAAACTGCTGACTCTGGATGAGAATATGAAATTGTGGGTTGAGATAGAATCATCGCTGAAAAGCGCAAAGAACTTGCTTCCACAGGAAATTAAAGATAATTTGCTCAAACTTTCCAAATTTGTAGAGAGAATGACTCTTTCTAAGGGCGTATCAATGTCTAAGACCGACTTTGACTGCTTGGCCAATATCAATATGCAGATTTCTGAAGGTCTGCTGGCTGTTGTCAGAAACTCTCTGGCCAAAGAAGAAGCTTTCTCTTTGCTCAAATGCGCAGTTGATATTTCTTCTGCCCGCGAGAACAATAATTCCAGCGAGTTGGTAAGCGCTTTGGATAACAACCTGCAGCTTTGGGTATATATCAAAACTCTGGCCAAAGCCAAAGAGACCAAACTGCCTGAGGAAACAAAGTCTAACCTGATTAAGCTGGCTGATTATGTTTCTTCCAAGACATTGGAAATCGGCAAAGACATTAACAATGTTAATGACAAAATCATTGACAGCATGATTAACACCAACCTGCAGATTTCTGAAGGCTTAATCAGCTCTCAGAAGATTGCTTAATTAGGGTTGTCTTGAGTATGATGCCGCCCGATTTTTCGGGCGGTATTTTTGTGCATAACCCGCTTGGTGGTTGTCAAAACGCATTAAAAACTCTATAAATGCAAATGTATACGGAGAATTTGCATGCTTTTTTCTAAATTTGAAAGATTGGTGGCCAAACGCTATCTGCGCGCCAAACGCAAAGAGGGCTTTATTTCGGTGATTACCGGCTTTGCTTTTACCGGTATTGCGCTCGGAGTGGCAACTTTGATTATTGTAATGTCGGTGATGAATGGTTTTCGGCATGAGCTGTTGGGGCGGATTTTGGGAATTAACGGGCATATCGGCATTATGTCGCCGTTGGGATATCCGTTTAATAACTATCGCGAGGCGGTTAAAGATTTGGCCGAGACTGAGCATGTGCAAATTGTGATTCCGATGATTGAAAATCAATTGCTGGTTTCGGCCGGAAAATCTGCCGAAGGAGCCATGATCAGAGGTATTAGCGCGGAAGATTTGCAAAAAAAGCCGATTTTGAAAGAGGCTTTCAAAAAAGTCGATATGCGCGATTTTAACGGCGATAATGTGGTTATGGGGATTCGGCTGGCTACCAAAATGGGGGTGGTGCCGGG
>JBNMLW010000237.1:0-1822 GCA_050875025.1 Alphaproteobacteria bacterium | reverse complement strand
GAAGTCGATATTGCCAAAGACTGCAAAATGGATCCCAAGACCGGCGTGGTAAAACACACCAAACGCTGTGCCTTTGTTCTTAAGCCCGGTCGTCCGCCCAAAGCCCAGCTTTATCTGCCGAACGGCGCCAAGATGGAAACTGCCTATGCCAAAGCAATTCTCGGCGGCTTTAAGTCTTGCGGCTATCGTTACTTTAAGATGCCGGGGGCGGCCGATGGCTTTGGCGGCGATGTCTTCAGCGCATTTTTGGAGGCCGCCGGTGATCAGCTTATGGTTCCGACCGGAACGAGCCTTGGCGCAGATCATCTGCGTGTTTTGCTGGATGCGGCCGAAGACAAGAAAAAGGGCGATAAAGCCGATACCAAAGATATGCTGGAATTTAAAATCCGCCTGATTGAGCAGATAAATGGGCAATTGGCAGGTAAGTCCGGCGACAAAGAGGTCAAAGTCCGCGAAATCCGCGATCGCTTGGTTGGTGATGTCAGACTTCAGCTCTATCATGAAAATACATTTCCGACTATCAAAGACTTTATTAACGATGGTATCCAAGGGCGCCTGCCCGAGCAAACCGAAAGATGGTCTCAGGTTGATTTGGGTTGTGCTTATAAGGCCTTTGCCGAAATTACCAAAGATATTGCCGATGGCAAACTCAAGTTTAAGCATACTGAGGATCAGACCGCTTATATTCAGAGCCTGATGCAGCAAAAAATGCAGAAAGTCAGACCCGATATTGAGAGTACCTTCAATACTCACTTGAGCGGTTCGGCCGAAACCGGCGATTATGGCGAGGTTAAAGAAAGCGCTGTTGCCGGAAAATGCAACAATGCTCTGACATCGATTAAAGAAGATATGAACCGCACTCTTGAAAAAGTTGCCGGCTGTGGTTCCGAATTTGCCAAATTTGAATTAAAAATCAATGACCGTGGTGTTTTGGCTCCCAAAACAAATGCAGAAACCGCCAAAGATAAAAGCGGCAAACCGGTAAATATATATAGCGTAAGGTCACGCACCATCCCCGGAGTGGAAAGCGGTCGAGCCGGAAATGCAGCGCCGCAGAATAAAGCTAAATTAGCGCAAAACATGAACAGCGGCAGATAACACAAGAAAAGAGCGGGAGATAATCCCGCTCTTTCCCTATCTTCCAAACAACAAATGAAATTTAATTTCTTTTGCCGTTTATCTCTGAAGATATTTATTCACTCATACCGGTAAAAGAAACTAAATTTCTGACTACCGCCATCATGAATACTCCGGATATAATGCTTATTTTGACGTCTTCAAGTTTGTATAGACCAAAGGTTAGTGTCGGATAATTAATATAATCGATTTGTCCAGTCTTTGCAATCAAATATTTACACATAGCAATTCTTATGTTATAATATTAACAATATTGTATACATAGGAGTGGTGATATGCGCGGGATTTGGTTGACTTTAGCTTTGGTTTTAAGCAGCACATCAGCTTTGGCAAAATCGCATTTTCTGCCGGATTATCAAGGCGCAGGACTTGAGTATCGGATGCAGGAGGCGGAGAACCCGCAAACTACTAACACGTGCTCTGTCTATGGTATGTATAGCTCAACCCAAAGCGGCATGATTTGCAGCGTAACTTATCCGGCTGCCGGCCTAACCTGTTACACCTGCCAGCCTTGCGATAGCGCATACAAGTACACCACAGTAGAGTGTCCTACCCCTACATATAGCTTGTCCGACCAGTGCGGCGGCAAATATAAAACCTGCAGCTGCAATATCTCATTATATCCGGCTACTTCTACCACCACCGGCTGTCCGCGAGGTTTGATTCCCGATACTGAGGATTATTG
>JBNMLW010000236.1:0-1831 GCA_050875025.1 Alphaproteobacteria bacterium | reverse complement strand
GACTTTAACCGCCGGCAAAGCGATGAAAAAAAGCCGCTCAAACCGCAGATGATTTCCTGCGGAGAGGTTGCGGCGCTGGTTCCGGTAGAATTAGTCATAAATAACTACAATGACCAAGCAATTCAAAAAAGATTGCTCAAAAAAGCAACCAGACATTATAACTCCGCATTAAAAAAGACTTTGCGCCTGCGCCGCGAATATCCTGACAACAAAACGGCTGCCAGTCTGGACCAAGCGCATATCCGCTATATGGAGCTGATGCATGGAAAATATTGCGCTGCCGAAGTGGCAAAATTTATCGGCAAAACACTCAAATTTGCCGCTAAAGAAACAGCTCAGATGGCAGGAGGATTAACCGGAGCCTTGCCGCTGGCAGCATATATGCTGTTAAAGAAGCATAATCACATTGTTCCCTCGGCGCATACGCTGAAACTTGAACAGAAAGTTGTGTCCTATATCCGCAAGGGATTGATAAAAGCCGCGGTTTTGGCAACCTTGGCCGGCGGGGCAAAGCTGGCCAACAATCAGGTATTTAACCAGGCTAAAATTGAACAAGCGGCCAAGAAAGCAATAGCTGATCAAGGGCCGCGCTATAAACTTGGAACTGACGCTGATTTTGAAAAATTCTATAATGAGTGCAACGCATCGGCATTTTTGGCGACACTGCCGACAGAAACGCTGGTTACCAAACCTTATTCCGACGGCAACAAAGGCGGGGTTAACTCTATCGGAGCATTTTATTACCTGCCCCAAGACGGCAAGCCGGAAACCTCGGAATGGATAAAGGCATCTGAATATTTTAAGGACCATCCCGATATGGAAATCAGCGGGCAAGAAGCCTATGAGTTGATGTGCAGTTTTTTTGATACCAAAGAAGGCGGCCGCCTGAAAAAAAATATAAAAAAGCACCTGATGGGCTGCGAACTCAAGACCTGTGAACTTGATGCCATTAAATCTGTTATGCTCAATAATGAGGCCAACGGCATTGAATTGTGCAAATTTGTTAAAGAAAATTATCAGGATCCGATTAAATGCGCCGCTAAGATTATGGAGTTTACTCCGCAAAAGGCCCAGTTTACCAATGGTATTGCCAAGCGACGGGTTTTTGAGGCGGCAACTTATTTGAACTTGAACAATATAAGCAACAGACTGCAGGATTTTATGCAGAAGAAAACCGGCAAAGTAAGATCTCTGACCGCGGTGACCCAATTAAAGCCGCAAGAATGCAAAGATGCTTTCAGCGCTCTGCAGAAAGGCGATATTGAGCCTTTGGCAAAACTGACCGATCAAATGTGCAATTTTTGCTGCCACGGGCAAACCGTATATGAAATTACTCAAGAACACGGGATTGAAAATCTGTGGAATGAAGAATCCCGCACCATAAATATGCATGACGCCGTAAAGGGCAGCAACGCGGTATTATATCGCGAGGCACAAGAATTGAGCAGCAAGCATAAATATGCCGAAGCGGGAAAAGTTTTTCAAAAACTTGAAGAAAACGGCGCCTGCGGAGCGGACTTGTACAATGATATGGCCGAAAACTATTATCATCTGGGCAAGTATGAAAAGGCTATTTCTTGCTGCAAACTGACCCTAGGAACTGAAGAGACAGGGGCTTTTGCCCAGGCTAACCATATTGCCGGCCTAGCCTATATGAAGAGCGGCGATATATCTAGAGCTATGGCAAACGCCGATCTTGCCCTAACCCGCGAGCCGCAAAATAAAGAATATCAAAAAACCGTACAGCAAATTAAGGCTATGACTCTCCGCGCCGCCAACGGCAGAAATTAGGCTGATATGCATGATAAGGGGGCTAAAGGCTCCCTTATTT
>JBNMLW010000235.1:0-1839 GCA_050875025.1 Alphaproteobacteria bacterium | reverse complement strand
TCTCTATGGAGAGAACGGCGCTACCGCTGATTATGACAAGGCTTTTGAATATTATGCCAAAGCGGCGTTGCAAAATGACAATATCGGCCTCAATAATCTGGGTAGTTTGTATTATAGCGGTATTGGTGTCTCTCGCAACACTGCCAAAGCCGCCATTTTGTTTGAAAAATCAGCAAATTTGGGCAATGCTGAGGCGGCGGTTAATTTGGGCTTTGTTCTCATCAGTGGCAAAGGCGCGCGCAAGGATCCGGCTCTGGCAATGGATTATTTTGAAAAAGCCGCCGCGGCCAAGAATCCAACCGCCGAATTTATGCTTGGCTACGCTTATTATAGCGGCAAACTTCGCCCCAAGAACTATGCTATGGCGGCGCCGCTGCTGAAGGATTCTGCCGCTGCCGGTTTTGATGAGGCGCAATATTTTTTGGCGCTGATGTACATCAACGGGCAAGGTTTTCCGCAAAACTATAATAACGGTGTCAAAAACCTCAAACTGGCTGTTGCTCAAGGTAGTGTAGATGCTATGATGACATTAGGCGATATTCTGGCGCGCGGCACCAAATATCCCAAAGATATTTATACTGCCCACATAATGTTCAACCTGGCTGCGGTGCGCGGAGCCGAGGGCGCCGCCGAACAGCGCAATAAGCTAGAAGAGAAGATGAAAATTTCTGAAATATTGCAAGCGCAGACCGAGGCCGAGCGTTATTCGCCCAAACTTAGCGAGCTAAGCAGCTACACTCGCCAGACTTTTGGCAGCAATGTCCGCCATTACATAGATGAGAACTAATAAAAAATAAAGCCCCGTTCCAAAACGGGGCTTTTGCTTATTTATTCTTGTTGGCCATAAAATGTTCAAGCCAATGAATATTGTATTGACCGTCAATAAATTCCGCTTGAGAGATAATCTCCTGATGCAGCGGGATTGTGGTTTTTACTCCGTCAATAACAAATTCTTCCAGAGCGCGGCGCAGACGCATCAATGCTGCATTTCTGGTCTTGCCGCTGACAATCAGTTTGGCAATCATGCTGTCATAAAACGGCGGAATCGAGTATCCGGAATAAATTTCGGAATCTACGCGAACTCCCAAGCCGCCCGGCGCATGCCACTCGGTGATTTTACCGGGGCAGGGAGCAAAAGTCTCCGGATCTTCGGCATTAATACGGCACTCAATAGCGTGCCCGCTAAAGGTAATATCTTTTTGCGTATAGCCGAGCTGCGCTCCGCTGGCAATGCGGATTTGCTCGCGCACAATGTCGATTCCGGTAACTGCCTCCGTAATCGGATGCTCAACCTGCAAACGGGTGTTCATTTCCATAAAATAGAAATGTCCGTCTTCAAACAAAAATTCCAATGTGCCGGCGTTGGTATAGCCGATTTTTTCAATTGCCTTGCGGACAATCTCGCCAATCTCTTCGCGTTGCTGCTGGTTGAGCGCCGGAGACGGGGTTTCTTCCAAAACCTTTTGATTGTTGCGCTGAATTGAGCAATCGCGTTCTCCCAAGTGAACAACATTGCCATATTTATCTGCCAAAATCTGCATCTCGATATGACGCGGTTTTTGCAAATATTTTTCCATATAAACCACATCGCTGGGGAAAGATGCCTTGGCCTCAGCGCGCGCCATGGTATAAGCCTCGCCGATTTCGTCGTCGTTAAAAGCAATCTTCATGCCCTTTCCGCCGCCGCCGTCTTTGGCTTTGATAATTACCGGATAACCGATTTTGTTGGCCCATTCTTTTGCGTGTTCGACATTTTCCAAGGCCGGCGAACCGGGAGTAACCGGAATACCTGCCTCAGATGCAACTTTGCGGGCGGTAATTTTATCGCCCATCAGGCGC
>JBNMLW010000234.1:0-1853 GCA_050875025.1 Alphaproteobacteria bacterium | reverse complement strand
TCTTGATTTGGCTCAAGCGGCGCAGTTAATGAGACACAAAAATATTATTGATTGCCGCAACTTATTAGATGCAAATACGGCTAAAGTTAATGGCTTTAACTACAAAGGAGTAGGAAAGTGATTTTAGTAATGGGCGGAGCCGGCTATATTGGCTCACATATGGTAAGACATTTGTTGGATAACGGCTATCAGGTGGCGGTTGCGGATAATCTCATCTATGGCCACCGAGAAGCCGTTGATCCCAGAGCCGAATTTATTCATGCTGATTTGTTGGATAAATTCTCTTTGCAACAGTTGTTTGCTTCTCGCACCATTGAGGCGGTAATCCACTTTGCGGCTTTTACCTATGTTGGAGAAAGCGTTAACAATCCGCAAAAATATTACGTTAACAATGTGATTGGCACTCTCAACCTGCTCAACGCCATGTTGCAACATGGTGTTAAAAAGATTGTGTTTTCCAGCACTTGCGCCACATACGGCGAACCGCAATATATTCCCATTGATGAAAAACATTCGCAAAATCCCATTAATCCTTATGGCCGCACCAAGCTCATGATTGAACAAATCTTTGCCGATTATGAACAAGCTTACGGGTTGAAACACATTGCTTTGCGCTATTTTAATGCCGCTGGTTGCGCTTCTGACGGTAGCATCGGAGAAAGCCACTCTCCGGAGACTCATCTGATTCCCTTGGTGCTAAAAGCAATTACCGGAGAACGCCCTTGTATCAAGATTTTTGGCACTGATTATGATACTCCAGACGGCACCTGCCTGCGCGATTATATTCATGTTGAAGATCTGGCGTTAGCGCATCGGCTGGCTTTGGAGAAATTAGACCATTACAGCGGTTGCATCAATCTTGGCACCGGAATCCCCACCAGTGTCAAAAATATTATCGCCGCAGCCGAAAAAATCAGTGGCCGCCAATGTCCGGTAGAAATTGCCGCGCGTCGCGCCGGCGACCCCGCAAAACTTTATGCCGACAACCGGCTTGCGCAACAAATCTTAGGTTGGAAACCTAAATATACGGCCATTGAAGATATTATAAACACGGCATGGAACTGGGAAATTAACCGCAAATTCTAGCCCGCTTTTTCTTAAGACTAATCCGGAGTTATTTTGCTCCGGATTTTTTATATAATCGTAAAAGTTGTATTGTATAATCAATAACACCTTGAAAAACAACGAAATATTAGAAGATTCTAATTGACTTGCCCTTATTTGTTCTTATTATGGCATTCGTACTAAGGAGTAAAATATGAGCAATATTGCACTAATAATAGCCGGTGGTGTCGGCGCCCGAATGAAACAAGCCATTCCCAAACAATTTATGACCGTATATGACAAACCGATTATTATATACACTCTGGAACAATTTGAAAAACACCCATTGATTGATGCCATTGCTGTCGTTTGTCTGGAAGGTTGGGAAAATATCCTCAGCAGTTACGCGCGGCGATACAATATTTCCAAGCTCAAATACATCGCTCCGGCCGGTACTGTCGGTCAAATGTCAATCAAAAACGGCCTTGATGAAAGAGAAAAACATTGTGATCAAGACGATATTATCCTGATTCACGATGCCATTCGGCCTTTGGTATCGGCAGATATAATTTCTGACTGCATCAGCAAAATCAATGAATTCGGCTCTGCGGTCAGCGTAATTCCCTGCAATGAGGCAATGATGCAAACCACCGACGGCTTATGCTCCGCACAAGCTTTTCCACGTGATAATCTTAAGCGCACGCAAACACCGCAAGGCGCTCGTCTCAGCAAACTGCTGGAAATTCACCATAAGGCTCAACAACTCGGCATTAAGGAATCTGTTGCGACCTGCACCTTAATGACAGAGG
>JBNMLW010000233.1:0-1860 GCA_050875025.1 Alphaproteobacteria bacterium | reverse complement strand
GTGGTGGAATTAAAACTACAGATGATGCCAAAAAATATCTGGTGCTGGCTAATGCGATTTTGGATCCGGCCTGGCCGACGCCCGCCCGTTTTAGAATCGGCGCCAGTTCGGTGTTGAATGATTTGTTAAAAACCATAGAACAAGGATTTTAGAGATGCTGCCACAAGAAATTATCCGCCATAAACGCAATAAACTTCCGCTGAGCAAAGAGGAAATAGATTTCTTTATTAAAGGGGTTACGGACGGCAGTATTGTCGATGCGCAAACTGCGGCGCTGACTATGGCAGTATTTTTGAACGGGATGAATGTTGCCGAAACAACCGCTCTAACTCAAGCAATGCGGGATTCCGGCGATGTTTTGAATTGGGCAGAGCTGGATGCTCCGGTGGTTGATAAACATTCTTCCGGCGGAGTAGGAGATAAAGTCAGCCTGATGCTGGCGCCGATGTTGGCCGCCTGCGGGGTATATGTTCCGATGATTTCCGGCCGCGGGCTGGGGCATACCGGCGGTACTTTGGATAAGTTTGATTCGATTGCCGGTTATCAGACAGTGCCAAGCAATGAATTGTTCAAAAAGGTGGTTAAAGAAGTAGGCTGCGCCATTATCGGACAGACCGGCAGTTTGGCTCCGGCAGATAAAAAAATTTATGCCTTGCGCGATGTTTGCGCTACGGTCGAATCGGTGGAGTTGATTACCGCGTCAATCCTTTCGAAAAAACTGGCCGCCGGTTTGGATTGTCTGGTTATGGATTTGAAGTGCGGCAACGGCGCGTTTATGGAGAATCTGGAGCGCGGCCGCGAGTTGGCACGTTCGATTGTAAATGTTGCCAATGCTGCCGGCTGCAAGACCAAGGCGGTGCTGACGGATATGAATCAGGTTTTGGGGCATGCGGCGGGTAATGCGGTTGAAGTTAAAGAAGCTGTGGATTATCTTAAAGGGCAAAATGTTGATGCCCGTTTGCACAAAATCACCCTTGAGCTATGCGCAGAGCTGCTGGTGCTGAGCAAAACCGCGGCAAATTTGGCAGAGGCTGAGGCAAAACTGCAAAAGGCGCTGGACAGCGGGCAGGCTTTGGAGAAATTTGCTCAGATGGTTGCGGCGCTCGGCGGACCGAAAGATTTTTGCGATAATCCCGAAAAATATATGCCGCAGGCGGCAATTGTGCGTCCGGTTTTTGCGGCGCGTGAAGGCTATGTTATCGGCCAAGATACCAGAGGAATCGGATTGAGCATTATTGAGCTGAAAGGCGGGCGGATTACTCCGGAACAAAAACTTGATTATGCTACCGGCTATACGGATTTTTGCCAGCTTGGCGATAAAGTTGACCGGCAAACGCCGTTGGCGGTGGTGCATGCGCAGACTGAAGAGCAGTTTGCAATTGCCCAAGATAACCTGCGCCGGTTGATTGAAATTGGCGATAAAATGCCGGATAAACAGCCGGAAATTATTGAAAAAATCGGCTAAACGGCAAAAGAAAACCGCTCTGAAATCAGAGCGGTTTTTTGTGCGCAGTGCTTATGGCAGCAGCGGCGACCATGCCGGGTCGGAACCGTCGGCCGGAGTTATAATCTGGCGCTCGTTATAACCGGTAAGGTCAATCGAATAAAGTTTGACCGGAGCTGAGCTGCGGCGTCCGCCTTTGTCCTGACGGAAGTACATCAGAACACGTCCATTGGGCGACCAAGTCGGGCCTTCAACCAAATATCCGCTGGCAAGCAGGCGTTCGCCGCTGCCGTCGGGGTACATCACGCCGATATAGAATTGGCCGCCGGCCATTTTGGTAAAGGCAATGTAGTCGCCGCGCGGAGACCATACCGGAGTAGCATATCGTCCGGAGCCGAAACTGATACGGTGGGCAT
>JBNMLW010000232.1:0-1866 GCA_050875025.1 Alphaproteobacteria bacterium | reverse complement strand
GCTTTGGTCAAACAACTGAACACTCAGCGCAATGTCTCAATTGATTATGCCTTGATTGAAGATGCCGACCACATGTACAACAACCATCTGGTGGATTTGTATAAAATTTGCGGCAACTATATCATTGACGCCATGAAGAAGAAAACACCCGCCAAAAAGCGCCGCGGCCGCCGCAAAAAGTCCGAGCTTGAGGGCGTTGATGATGAGCCGCTGCTGTTGGAAAGCGACGACGGTGTTGAAGACGATTTTGAAGAAGACGCCGATGATGACTTTGCTGACGACGGCGATGAGGAATAATCATCACTTAGAGTAAAAAAACAAAAGCCCCGTTCAAAAACGGGGCTTTTATTGAAATTCAATATTGTTTTTAAGCTACCGACGAGCTTTTGCTCTTTTGGCTCTTGTCAACCAGCATTAAATCCGGTTTGCCTTGTTCCGCGGGAATCGGCGCTCCAATGCGCATGCAATGTCCGTCAACGTATGCGCCCGGCTCAATAGCAATAGTGTTGTGCGACGCATCGCCAATCAGTTTAGCCGATTTGGCAATAAACAAATTATCCGCCACGGCTTTGCCGTTAAGCATACCGTAAAGTTGCAGGTTGTTTGCGTTTACCGAACCGACAACCGCGCCCTTGATGCCGATAATCAATTCATCACAGCTGATATCGCCTTCAACCTGGCCGTCAATATGCACAATGCCATCGCTGATAATATCGCCTTTAAGGCGGGTGTTCTCGCTGATAATGCTTGGCACCGGCGCACCGGTAGTACTGCGGCTGAGCCGGCGGGCAAGTTTCAAATAAAGCAGTCTTTCAATCTTTTTCATCATAACCTCTTATTTAACTTTGGCCTGCATAAACGGCAGCGGATCAACCGGATGCCCCTGATACAGGACTTCATAATGAAGGTGCGGACCGGTAGATCGACCGGTATTGCCAACTTCACCTATTGTAGCATCAATTTTTAAATAATCACCTTTTTTTACATATATTTTATTCAGGTGGGCATAACGGGTCTGAAAACCGTTGCCATGGTCAACTACCACATTGTTGCCGTATCCGCGGTTAGAGTGTTCTACCTTGGTAACGCGGCCTTTGGCTTTTATTTGCACTTTGTTGCCGGTGCGGCTGGCCAGGTCCACGCCTTTGTGGCCGGCTGTTTTTTTGTTAAACGGGTCTTTGCGGTAGCCGAATTTAGAGGTTACCCAATAGCTCCATACCGGTTTGCCCAGCGGCACATACTTTACCACTTCGCGATAATATTCCAAATCATCAGCCGCTTTATAAATAGCCGCAATTTTGTTGTTTAGGCGGGAATCGCTGATTTTGGCAACCGATGCCGGAATATAAGGTCCTCCGGAAGATTCCTTTTTTTTGCTGCCGGCCAGCGGATTAAAATACAGCCCTTGTCTCTTGATTGGCGCGTTGATGGTGCTGAAAGTGCTTTTAATTTTCTGAATTTCTCTTTTAGCAATAGCCTCAACTCGGTCAAATACTTCCAATTCAGCCGCCTTAATTTCTTTTACCGCCGTTTCCAAATCTGCCAATTGCTGGCGCAGGGCATCGCGTTCCGATATGGCGATATCTCTTTGCAAAAGCGCTTCATTCAGGCTGGCTTTTTCATTGAGTTTCTTGTCGTCAGCCCACTTCTTTTCGGCGGTAATTTGTTTGATTTTGTCTTCTACCACCATGGCCTGACGTTTGTATTTATCAAGCTCTTTCCCCGGTTTGGCGCCTTTTTTCTCCAGCGAATCCAACACCGAATCAATGTTTTTGTGGATTGCCACAAAGTCACTCATTAAATCGACGTATGCATCGCGGGTTTCTACCAGCTCCTGGTTCTTGTGAGTGATAATCCGTCCGGATT
>JBNMLW010000231.1:0-1875 GCA_050875025.1 Alphaproteobacteria bacterium | reverse complement strand
TACCGGTAGCAAGTTTATTTTGGGTAGAGCTGACCTGTCTGCTGATATTCTGCAGACTTAATAAGTTACTCCGCATACTTGCGGTTAAGCTTATCTTCCCAGTCAATTTACTCTAGCTCCTCTTTTGTCGCACCTGCTCAAATTATAAATATAGCTTACTCGATAACTTTTCCAGTGCTAACGCATAGTTTTCAACAATTATCGACACTTAATTTTGCCTCAAGATAAAGATGGATTGCTTCTCACGGCTATCGCCGTTCGCGCAAAGACAGTGCTACAAACAAAGAGCTGAAAATTCAAATTGAATTTTCAGCTCCTATTGCCCAATCTCCAGCGAGGTTGGATAGTGGATTTTATAGAGTGATTTGAAAGGCGGCGACACCGGAGTTTACAAAATGGTAAATGAGGATGTCGCCGTCCTGCACAAATTGCTCTAGAAAACCTCTAGACAATCTCGCCTATAATTTATTCGTAGCGCAATGCACTAATCGGATTCAACAACGACGCCTTATAGGCCGGATAAAAGCCAAAGAACAGACCGACCAAACCGGCAAAGGAAAACGGCAATAAAACATAGCCTAAAGACACTTGCGCAGTCAGGGATGAAAAGACCGAAACTAATTGCGAGCCGATTAACCCGATTATTACCCCGAACAGGCCGCCCAACAAAGACAGCACCAGAGATTCCATCAGAAATTGCCAGCGAATATCCCAAGCTTTGGCGCCGATTGCCATACGGATGCCGATTTCTCGAGTGCGCTCGGTAACCGAAACCAGCATAATATTCATAATGCCGATACCGCCAACCAGCAATGAAATTGAGGCTATCGCTCCCAACAAGATTGTCATAATCTTGGTAGAATTTTCCATCATCTCCATCATTTGCGTCAGATTCATAATCACAAAATCGTCATCTTTGTTGGAGCCAAGATTATGGCGCTGGCGCAAAAGCTCCTTGATATCATCCTGCGCGGTATACGTGCTTTGAGAGTCAACCGCCTGCAGCATCACAAACCGCACTTGATCAGGAAAACTGATTCCCATAACTTTCTTTTGCGCGGTTGTAATCGGGATATAAACCGAGTCATCCTGATCCTGCCCCATACCGCTCTGTCCGCGGCTGACCAGCACACCGACAACCTGAAACGGCATACCCTTAATCCGGATTGTTTTGCCCAGCGGATCGACATCGCCGAACAGCTCATTAACTACCGTCTGCCCCAAGACCGCAACTTTGTTGGAATTTTTAATATCCGCCTCGCTAAACATCCGTCCATAGGCCAGCTCCCAATCTTTTATCTCAAACATGCGGTTATCGGTACCGGTAATCTCGGTTGACCAGTTTGCATTGCCGTAAACGATCTGCGCCGTCTCGCTCAAGATGGGCGCGGCCAAACGGATCTTTTCTATTTTTTGCTGAATGGCATCGCCGTCTGAAGCCTTCATGGTCGGCTGTGAGCCATGCCCGCCGCGGGCTCCGCTTGATGTTGCCACTCCGGAGCGCACAATAATCAGGTTTGAGCCCATGGTCTTCATCTCATCCTGAATTGAAAGCTGGGCGCCGTTGCCGATTGCCAGCATGACAATAACCGCCGCCACGCCGATAATAATACCCAAACTGGTAAGAATTGAGCGCATTTTATTGGCCTTAATGGCGCGAATAGCAATACTGAAAATTGTTTTTAGCTCTATCATTTATCGTTCCTCGTATCGGAATGAATCTCCCCGTCCACAATCTTAATCACTCTTTGCGCATAACGGGCAATATCTTCCTCATGGGTCACCAAAATAATCGTACGCCCCAATTCCCGATTGAGTTTGGTAAACAAGTCCATAATTTCGACACTCATTTTGGTATCCAAATTACCGGTCGGC
>JBNMLW010000230.1:0-1908 GCA_050875025.1 Alphaproteobacteria bacterium | reverse complement strand
CCCATTTTTTGCGCAATGATTACCGCTTGTGTTCTGTTGGTGGCGCCGACTGCCCGCAAAAGAGCATTAATATGCAGTTTTACGGTTGCCTCAGAAACATCCATTTTATAAGCAATCTGCTTATTGGACATACCTTCGGCAACATAATCCAGCACCTCTGACTGCCTAGGGGTCAAAACTTTGGCGCCGCCACGCCCTGCCCGACCGTCTGCGGCGGCAGAAGCGGCCATTTCCATAACCGAAGGCGGCAGATATGTTCCGCCGTCCAAAATCAATTTTAGAGCCGAGGTCAAAACCTTGGTTTCCGAACGCTTGGGAATATACCCTTTTATTCCCATTTCTATCACGCGGCGAATGTTGCGAGCGTCTTCAGATGCGGAAATCACCACAAAACGCCCGCCGGAAAGTTTTTCCTGCAAAGCGCGCAGTCCGTCTTCCCACCGCATATCCGGCATATCCAAATCAATAATCACCAAATCCGTATCGGGAGCGGCATTTATAATTTTGAGAGCCTGAGAGAAATTAGCAGCCTGAGTGATAACTGCCTGCGGAGCAATTTTTTCTACCTGCAGGCTGAGGCCGTCTCTGAATAGTGCATGGTCGTCCGCGATAAGAATCTTCATAACTGTCCTCCGCGTTCATCATCGCAATCTACGGCAAAATTACTTTAAGCGTCTATATAAATATTTTGCCTGATATTTAAAGGGCTGAGTCCGAAAATTTGCGCCCAAACATTAGAGATAGAGGCAATCGACGCCGGCCTCTTTGAACATTTCTTCAGAATATGCCAGTTTATCCCGCCAGGTGTTGGCCGGAGAACTTTCATCAATAATGACTTTGTGCGTGACCACCATTTTGATGCCGGACTGAATAATTGCACGGGCACAATCCGGACACGGCATTGAAGTGACATATATCACGCAGCCCTTGAGCGAGGCGCCAATCAGGCAGGCATTGTAGACCGCGTTGCGCTCAGCGTGTTCAAAAAAATCATATTTGGTGGGGCGTTCCAAACGCTCGGGCTTATTGTCATCTACCCCGCGAACCAAACCGTTATATCCGGTAGAACGGATTTCCCGATCAGGCCCGACAACCACCGCGCCAACCTTGGTAGACGGATCCTTTGACCAGGTTTTAACCAGTTCGGCAACTTCCATAAACCTTTTGTGCCATTTTTCGGAAAACATCGGAAACCTCCGTTTGGTTGTTGGTTATTTGGTATTAGAATAGCTGATTATAAAAAACTTACAATCTTTTTTTAAAATCGCGGTAAAATCCCCTAAAGCTCTTGACATCAGCATTAAAATGCACCAAGTTATTACCAGTGTTTTTTTAATTAATTTAGGAGAAAAAAATGAGTGCGATTATTGATATCCACGCCAGAGAAATTCTTGACTCCCGCGGTACACCTACCGTAGAGGCAGAAGTTGTTTTGCAGAGCGGCGCTTTTGGCCGCGCAGCCGTTCCGTCCGGAGCTTCTACCGGCGTGCACGAGGCTGTTGAACTGCGCGACGGCGACAAAAAGCGTTTTGGCGGCAAAGGCGTTTTGAAAGCCGTAGAAAACGTTAACGACAAAATTTATGATGCTCTGGCCGGCTTGGAAGCTGAAGATCAGATTGAAATCGACCGCACCATGATTGAACTCGATGGCACAGAAAACAAAGGCAAACTCGGCGCTAATGCCATTTTGGCCGTTTCTATGGCTGTTGCCAAAGCTCAGGCTGAAGAAGCCGGCTTGCCGTTGTATCGTTATTTGGGCGGCACCATGGCTCGCACTTTGCCGGTTCCGATGATGAATATTGTCAACGGCGGCAAACACGCTGATAACCCGATTGATATTCAAGAATTTATGATTATGCCGGTTTCTGCCGAATCTGTAAAAGAAGCTATCCGCATGGGTGCTGAAAT
>JBNMLW010000229.1:0-1916 GCA_050875025.1 Alphaproteobacteria bacterium | reverse complement strand
TCAATATCCAGCTCTTGATAATCCAGTTGATTGAGTTTGGCAATATTGCGGGCAATCTGCAAGCTCAAATCAGAGGTGTGTTTGGTTTTCATCATAAAAGCGTGAACATGAGATCCGCCCAGAGCATCTGCCGCTAACACCGCGCAAATTGCAGAATCAAGGCCGCCGGAAAGTCCTAAACAAATATCGCTGAAATGATTTTGTTGGCAAAAATCGCGCAATTCATCAACCAAAGTGTTCCATAAGTTTTGCATTAGCAGATTCCTTTGCGGTCAGAAATAAGGCTTTCTATGGTTTGGTGGATAGCTTTCGGCACAAAGTCATGCCAGCGTTTGTCGCCGATTTTAATCATATCGCGCACCATGGATCCGGAAACATAAGGAAAATCATAATCAACCCGATTTTCAATTTGGATATTGGTAAAAATATCTCTGAACCATTGAGCATCATATTCGCTGCCGGCATAATAGACTTCCGGCAAAGGCTCGTTGGGACAGGCTTCTTTGAGAAAGTCCATAACAAAAGCGCCCCACTGAGTGGGATTGTTAATATCAAACATACCAAGAATTTTCAGACGCTTGGCATCAGGTGAATTGGCAAAGATTTTTTGCAGCATTTCTTTGCGCTGAATATAAGTGTAAGGATTGCGGTCTGTTCCTTGTTCTTGCACTGAACCGAGAATAATTACCGCTTTTTCACACTCGGATAACATTCGTTTGATTAGTTTGATGTGGCCTATATGCGGCGGCTGAGCCCGCATAATTGCTAAACCGGTCTTAAACATGGACACCTCCTTTGCAGCATAATTATAGTTTAACTCCTGAAGATTGCAAATATATTATGTTGACGGGTAACACAACCGGCGCTAAACTTTATTTATCTTAACCAGCGGAAAAAACATGAAACCTATATATTTGCTTGCATTAATTGGACTTCTGCCTTTCTCGGTGCATGCCGGAGAATGGGAATTTGATTTATCCGGCAGCGCCAAAGGATTGTACGGATATACTGATACCGCTCGCCGTTTTGAATATAAGAACAAAGATAATCACGGTATTGGTGCCGGTGAAATTAACGCCGCGGCGATTTATACCTCTGCTGACGAAGATTACAGCTTGGGACTTTATGCCGATTTGCTGGGTGGCATTGACCGTGAATTGCAGAGTTACAACCAGGGCCGCTGGGGTGAAGAGATTTATGCTATCGGAGACAGCCCATATGGACGGTTAATGTTTGGGCAGACTTTTAATGTGGCGGCACAGTTTTATGATGGCGCTCCAATGGTTGGCGCGTTGAAAAACAACAATGATGTGGTTGACTTTATTGCTAATCCGAATTGGCAACGAAACTCCAAACAAACCAGATTTGCCACGCTGAATTCTGCTTATATCAATACTGATGGGGTTGCCCCTAAGATCAGTTATATAACGCCGGAATTTTATGGAACATCGGTTGGTTTATCCTACGTTCCCGATGCCTATAATCGGCGCGGGCTGATTAATAATCACGCTTCTTATGCTCATAAAAACGGCTATGTCGGCGCGGTTATGACAGATCAGGAAATCAGCGGCATTAATCTTAAAGCCAGTGCTGCCGCGGCGCGTTTTCATGATAATGATGCAGAATATTCGCCTTCTTTATTGTTGGAATATGGCAACTGGAGCCTTGGCGGCGGTTGGCGCAAAACTTACATCGACGGTCGAGATAAGCAAAAGTCTGGTGATGCCGGAATGCCGGAGTTGTTTGATAATTACCGCGAGGGAACCGCTTGGGATGCCGGAATCGGCTATAAATTCGGTCCATTTAAAACCGCATTGTCTTATTTTGAGGCTAAAGCCGAACGCACGTCCAATCAAGATAAAGTCTGGATATTGTCGAACCAATATCAGTTTAATAAATACATTGATATTTATTTG
>JBNMLW010000228.1:0-1926 GCA_050875025.1 Alphaproteobacteria bacterium | reverse complement strand
TGAACCGCCGAAAGCCAAAGTTGAGGCTGTGGTGATACCGCTGCAGGCACCGGAAATTGCCGACATAAGCCAGCCGATTGCCGCCAAAGCGCCCAAAGCTCCGCAACCCGCCGCACCGGCGCCGCAACTTGTGGCCGCCGCCGATGAGCCAATTCCGCTGCTGCCGATTGAGAAAAGCTCTGACGAACTGGCGCAAAGCGTAACCAAGGTCACAATTGCTTCTGCCAATGACTTAAATCAGGTAGCTCTGGCCGACAAAAACATTCCCATCCACAGTATGTTGAAAAATAAAGCTGAGGATATCGTTGCTAATGAGACCAAGCCGCAAGCCAAATGGCAAAGCATGGCCGAAAAGACAGCGGCAGAATCCCCATGGGTAGTTGCCAAGGCTGATGGAGCGCTTAAAAACGGCATGCTGGCGGAAGAGGCCTATTACCAAAAGGAAAATTCAGAAATCAAAAACGCACTGAACCCGCAGCCGCAAAGTGGCAGCGAGGTTAAGATTGCCTCAGAGACAGTCAAAAACCTGCTTATTCCTATTCCGGAAGATATTTTGAATAACGAGAACCTGACCCCTCAGCTCTCTTATTCGCCCAAAGGCAAACCGGAACCGGAGGAAAAGCAGCTGACAGAAGTTAAGCCGGCGGAAGCGGAACCGGACAATGAAGAGAGCAAGAAAAATAAACTGCTTTCTTCGTTGAACTCCATATTTGCCTCCGGCCCCAAGTCCAAAGAGGCCAAACCAGCGGCGGAGGCGCCTAATATATTGTCGGAAATCCGCAAAAAGCTTAAAAAGCCAAGTGCGGTCGGGAAAATTATGCCCACGGAGATGCGCCTCTCGTTCCAACCCAACCGCGCCGAAATATCCGGCCAAACTCTGCGCTGGATTCAGGCTTTTGCCGCGCGGGCAGCCGACGACCAGAACATGACCATTGAAATCCGCATTGACGGCACTGCCGCAATGGATTTGCAGCAAAAGAGGCTTAACCTGCTGCACAACATCTTAACCGATAAAGGAGTGGAATACAGCAAAATAAATACCGTATTCACCCAAAGAGAGCCCAACTCTTTTATCATAAAAACAATTACCCACAACCCCACAGCCCAGAGAAGGAGCAATGAAAATATAAACAGAGCCGCCGCCGGATATTATCAGCAATGGTAATAAGTATAGCGCGGCGCTTGATTATTTAATTTTCAGTATGTATGATAGGAAAAACAATGACAAAATCTAATCCGAGGATTGCAGAAATGAACCAGAAAACATGGAAAAGCACATCCCTGCTGGCGGCGCTTTTGGTGGCCGGATGCAGCACTCACGCAACAAACAGCCCATACGACGGCAATTCTCCGATACCGCAGGATATGGTATATGAACAGCCGGCTCCGAAGGCGGATTTGGTTGCCGTATCGGACAATGAGCTTATAAACTATCGCGAGACTGCCGCTGACTACCGCGAATACGGCGAGCGCATGCCGACGGATCAGAATATTGTCAATGCCGGAGCCGGAAGCAATATGTCCGCCTCTATTCCGCCGACAATTGATGAAGAAGTTACGGATTATGAAAATGAAGTTAATGCCGCCATTAGCGAAGGCAGCAGCGATGACAGTTCCGCACAGTCGGTTGGCGAAGATCCGGTTGAGGACTGGCTGGCGGAAGAAGGCAGCACTCTTAAAGGGCTGTTGACCGACTGGAGCGAACGCGCCGGCTGGAGATTGATTTGGAACAGCAACCGCAACTATACACTGGCTGCCGGCGCAATGTTCCGCGGCAGATTTGCCGATGTAAGTTCGGCTTTAATCAGAACATTTGCCAGAGCCAGACCGGCTCCGGTTGCCACTTTTTATAAAGGAAACAGAGTCTTAGTTGTTGAGACCATGGAGGATGAGAATGCGTATGACTAATTGGAAAAAAATCGGACT
>JBNMLW010000227.1:0-1944 GCA_050875025.1 Alphaproteobacteria bacterium | reverse complement strand
GCGCTCATTATCGTATAAAGCCGGCAGCAAAAACTTCCATATCTGTCTGGCGATATAGGGGAAGCAAATCAGCAAATCCAGCACCACGGCAATTTTGATTTGCAACAAAAATACTTCCATCGGCGAAAAGTAATTCAGCGCAACATCATTATGGCCGATAATAACTTTGATAAGCCGTCCATGCAATACGGCGCGGCCAAAAACATCGGCACCAGCCCTACTCCCAATGCCGATAGACACTTAATCAGCATTGAGCGCAGAGCATCCAGATGTGAAATCAGGCTCTCGTCTTCGGCAGGCATTATTCTTTGTCTTTTTTCTCTTCTTCGGCAGCGGCCTTATTAACGCTGTCTTTCAAATCCTGCGCCTCATTCTGGAGCATTTCTTTGGCTTTTTTGTATTCGTACTGAGCCTTGCCCAAGGCTTTGGCCAGTTCGGGAATGCGTTTGCCGCCGAACAAAACTAATACTACTACCAAAATAAGAGCGATTTCAGTTAACCCTAAAGACATGATTTTCTCCTTTACAACATTCTCTGATATTCAACTGCCGCGATGCTGATGGCTTTGACCGGACAAGCGCTGTGGCAGGCTCCGCAGCCGATACAGATATCGGAATTGACCAGAGGGAACCCGCCATCATCTTTGCTGATGGCCTCTCGCGGACACTTCATAACACACAGGCCGCATTTGATGCATTTGCTCTCGTCAATCTCTGCCAAGCCAATCTGCATTTTTTGCTTTTGGGCAAGCGATAGCTTGTGGATTGCGCCCGACGGACATACCTCTGAGCATTTATGACAATCATAATCGCAAAAACTATCGGTATAGTCAATATGCACTGTCGGATAATCCCCGTCAGACTTTTTGATTATCTTCATCGGGCAGTTTTGCACACACAAATTGCAATTGAGGCATTTGTTGGCAAAACTGCCGGCATTTTCCGCCCCGGCCGGCAGAATAGCTTTTTTGACCTTGGCGGCAATACTCTTGCTCAAAGAGATTCCGCCTTTGATTGAGAGTGCCAACACGGCAAGCGCGGCGCCGCCAACCAGCAATTTGCGGCGCGACGGATTAAATGGAACCGGTGCTTGCGGTATAGGCCCAAAATGGATACCGTTGCGTTTGCACACACCAAGACAGCGAAAACATTTAACGCAAGTTTCGTTATCAATTGATTTGGCCTTAAAATCTATACTGCCGGTCGGGCAGTTGGCGGCACACAGACCGCAAGAAACACATTTATCTGCCTCCATATACATCTGATTGAAGGCATGTTTGGAGATGAGCCCCAAAGCAGTGCCAACCGGACAGATATTGGAGCAAAACATCCGCCCCTTAAACCAAACCAACACTGCCAAAACAGCTAATACAACCAGACCTAAGGCAGCCCTGCTGAAGGCAGAACCAAACGATGTATACGGATCTATCAACCTTATCAGATATGCCGTACCGCCCAAAAGCAAACCAAAAACCAGCGCAGCCAAAAAATATTTGTACGGACGGCTTTTTTGAACTGTCATTTTGCGCCGAAAAACCAGTGTCAGCAGTTCCTGAAACAAACCCAGAGGACAGAGCGTCGAACAGTATATGCGCCCCAACAGCAACGCTGACAGCAGCATGGCCGTAAACAGAACAATGGCAAAGATCGAAAATTCTATCAGCATACGCTGCAGCAGCGCTGTGAACTGAAAGTCAAATATTTTGATGGGATAAAAAATACCGCCAAACGCCAAAATACTCAAAATGCCCACCAGAACGGCAACCGAACCTCTTATAATTTTTGCAGGATGTTTCATGAGCATAGTTCCTATAATCCACAAATGATTGCAACGCCGCAGGCCATGATGGTGCCTCTGGCAATTTCATGAGCATAAGCCTCCAGACTTTTAAAACGGAGCGCATTTATTCCCAAAGTTCCCAGAGCTACGGCAATCATCATGGTG
>JBNMLW010000226.1:0-1952 GCA_050875025.1 Alphaproteobacteria bacterium | reverse complement strand
CTTTATGTCGGCAAATCTACTCCGGAGCGCCCGGCTATTTGCTACAACAGCCTGTATACTCCGTATGCCGATGTAAAGGAGCTGGCCGATAAGGTTTGCCGGGAGGAAAAAACCGGCACCCACGCCGTTCCGCAAGAGCAGACTTATTTCAGCTGCAAATTGCTGGTACCAAACCATTTTTATTTTAAATGCGAAAAATAATTTAAGGAAGAACTATGTCATTATCTTTGGAAAACACCCTTAACCAAAAACTGGCCGCTATTTTCGGCAGCCTCGGACTTGATACAAAATTTGCCTTTGTTAAGGTATCTGACCGTCCGGATTTGAGCGATTTTCAGTGCAACGGCGCATTGGCGCTGGCCAAGAGCGAACACAAAAATCCGCGCGAGATTGCCGCCGGCATTGCTGCCGAGCTGCAAAAAGACCCTGATTTAGCCAAGATTTCGGTAGACGGGCCGGGATTTTTGAATATATCGCTGGCCGATGAATTTATTGCCAAGGTTATGGACGGCACCGCTGCCGATGAACGCTTTGGCGCTGCCAAGGCAGCAAACCCGCGCAAGATTGTGATGGACTTTGGCGGCCCCAATGTAGCTAAGGCGCTGCATGTCGGGCATCTGCGCTCGGCGGTTATCGGCGAGGCAATCCGCCGGATTGAGGTTTTTGCCGGCAATGAGGTGGTGTCTGATGTTCACCTGGGCGACTGGGGCACTCCGATGGGGATGATTTTGGCAGAGATTATCAATCAGGACGGCAATTTGGCCAAGACAGAAAGTTATGACATCCATCAGATTTCGGCATTCTACAAAAAGGCCAATATCCGCTGCAAAGAAGATGAGACCGCCAAAGAAAAAGCCCGCCTGATTACGGCTGAGCTGCAAAACGGCAATCCCGAATATCGCAAAGCTTGGCAGCACCTGCGCAAGGTTTCGGTTGAGGCAATCAAAGAAAATTATGATGTTTTGGACGCGCATTTTGACCTTTGGCTGGGCGAAAGCGATGCTCATGAAACCTGCGGCAAAATTGTGGAAATGGCCAAGGACAAAGGGCTGGCAGTGCTTGATGACGGCGCTTTGATTATGCGACTGGCCGATGACTCCAAGCCGCCGGTAATCTTGGTAAAATCTGACGGCGGTTTCGGCTATCAGCTGACTGATATTGCCACCATTAAGATGCGGGTTGACGATCTGAAAGCGCAAGAAATTTTGTATGTGGTAGACAAGCGCCAATCCCTGCACTTTGAGCAGGTGTTTGAAGTTGCCGACAAGCTTGGCATTGCGCCCAATGTCGCGCTCAAGCATATCGGGTTCGGCACGGTTAACGGCGCCGACGGAAAGCCTTTTAAGACCCGTGACGGTGGGGTTATGAATCTGGAAGACCTGATTAAGATGTCTAAAGACAAAGTCAGAGAGTCTATTCCGACTGAGGCAGAGGGCTACACTCGCGAGGATATTGAAAAAATGGTATCGCAAATTGCGATTGGCGCTATCAAATTCCAAGACCTCAAAAATAATACTGCCTCCGGCTATGTCTTTGAGCTTGATGACTTTGCCAAGTTTGAGGGCAAGACCGGACCTTATATTCAATATGCAATTGCCCGCATTAACTCAATTTTGCGCAAAGCTCACGAGAACGGGCTGGCTGAAGGCAATATCATTATCAGCAATCCGGAGGAGCGCAATCTGGCATTGAAGATTGCCCAGTTCGGCACAATTGCCGCGCGCGCTGAGGCTGAAAAAGAGCCAAGCATTATTTCAGATTATGTTTATAATTTGGCGCAGGTATTCTCCAGCTTTTATAATACCTCACCGATTATGAACGAGGAAGACAAGGCTAAGGCAGCATCGCGGTTAAAACTGGCCAAACTGGTGCGCGATATTTTGAAACTTAATCTCTATCTGCTGGGAATTGAGGCTCCGGAGGCAATGCTCAAAGCCGCTTAGGATTTATAG
>JBNMLW010000225.1:0-2010 GCA_050875025.1 Alphaproteobacteria bacterium | reverse complement strand
TGGGCAGTAGCAGACAATGTTCGGAAAGTATTTTTCGAGAAAGAAAACAGAAGATTTCTACCTTCCCGGCGAGGAAATAAGGATAAATAAAAATCCTTCTTTCGGCAGCGGGTTGTTCTGCTCGCAAGATCCGCTTTCCGTTTGCAAAAGCCG
Organism: Alphaproteobacteria bacterium; assembly: GCA_050875025.1. GTDB lineage: Bacteria > Pseudomonadota > Alphaproteobacteria > RF32 > CAG-239 > CAZU01. Next base: position 1,857 of record JBNMLW010000225.1, on the reverse strand, counting down.
CGTGGCTATAGCGATTGGCGCGTTTGCTCTGGCTTATCTCTATATTGCCGGCAGCTTATTTAATCTTTGCGTTACTCCGAATCTTGAGGCAGAAGAAAACGCGGCGCCGACTCATTTTGCTCAGAATCCGATTCGGCGCGCCGATATTATTGACCGCAACGGAACCATTATCGCCACCTCGCTGCCGACGGTTAATCTGCAGGTAAACCTGCGCAAAGTGCGCAACCCCGAAAAAACCGCCCATAATCTGGTAAACATTTTGCCGGAACTTGACTATGACGACACGCTTAAAAAATTAAGGCGCAAAAAAGGTTACATTACTCTAAAGCGCAATCTGACGCCGTCGCAGCAGTATCAGATAAACTATTTGGGCAACCCGAGCCTGGAATTTTTGGAAAGCGAAAAACGCATTTATCCGCACAAAAACCTTTTGGCGCATATCATCGGCAAAACCAACATTGATAATGAAGGCGTGTCCGGCATAGAAAAAGCCATGAACGAACGTTTGACCAAGTCTGACGTGCCGCTGCAGCTCTCCATTGATGTCGGGGTGCAATATACAGTGCGCGAGGCGCTCAAAGAAGGCATCAAGAAATTTAAACCGGACAGCGTAACCGCCGTGCTGATGGATGTTAACACTTCAGAAATTCTGGCCATGGTGTCAATGCCGGATTTTGACCCCAATACCTATGACAGCAAAAATCAAAAAGCCCTGTTCAATATGGCAACTATGGGCGTGTATGAACCGGGTTCAATCTTAAAAGTGTTTAACACCGCAATGTCTTTGGAAAGCGGTAAAGTCAAGGTTTCGGACAGCTTTGACGCCTCCAAACCGCTCAAGTTAAAATCCCGCGTGGTTACCGATTATCATGCCGAAAACCGCTGGCTGTCAGTAGCCGAAATTTTGGTTCATTCTTCCAACATCGGCTCGGCACAAATGGCTTTGCGCGCCGGCGGCACTGAACAGCGCAACTTTTTGGAAAAAGTAGGATTCTTTGATAAACTGGATATTGAACTGGCAGAAAAAGGACATCCGATTGCTCCGCGGCGCTGGGACGAGGGCACGGTGGCCTCAGTTGCATACGGCTATGGCGTGGCAGTATCTCCGCTGCACGTGATTACCGGATATTCTTCAATCGTCAACGGCGGCATATATCACAGCCCTACCCTGATTAAGGGCAGTGCCAAAACTAAAAACGGATATCGGGTTGTTTCTTATAATACCTCTAAAAATATGCGCAAATTGTTGCGCATGGTGGTCACAGACGGCTCCGGACGCCGCGCTAACGTGCCCGGCTATGAAGTCGGCGGCAAAACCGGAACGGCTAACCTGATTGTTAACGGAAAATATGTTAAAGGCAAAGTGCGCACCAGTTTTGTCTCGGCGTTTCCGATTTCTGACCCCAAATATGCTTTGATTGTGACCTATAACGATCCTAAATCGGCGCATGAAACCTGGAAACTGATAGATGCAGGTTGGAATGCCGTGCCCACGGCCTCCAATATTATTTCGGCAGTAGCGCCTCAGCTTAACTTAAAAGCTAATTTTGATATTGACGAACAACGCCGCCAGCGAATAATTGAGGCCTCGTATTAATAATTTCCAACAAAAAAAGCTCCGTAAAATACGGAGCCTTTTTTGTATTTGTGGAAAAGCTATTTCTTTTTGGCGGCTGCCTTTTTGGCAGGAGCTTTTTTAGCAGCGGTTTTCTTGGCTGCCGGTTTCTTGGCCGCGGCTTTTTTAACCGGAGCTTTTTCGGCGGCAGTTTTTTTAGCCGGAGTTTTCTTAGCCTTTACTTTTTTCTCCTTGGCCGGTTTCGGCTGAGCAGCAAGCAAAGCTTTTTCCAAATCCTGTTC
>JBNMLW010000224.1:0-2042 GCA_050875025.1 Alphaproteobacteria bacterium | reverse complement strand
GCCGACGCCTTCATGTTGATATTTGGTTTCTACGGCAACTTGCAGCAAACGTACGGTATCATTATCAATCGGCGCCAGCATCAGTCCGCCGATAAGTTTATCATCCAGACTTTCAATACAGCCGATATGCAGGTAGTTCATTTCTTTTTGGCGGTGGGAGTCCAAAAATTTAAGCCCCAGCGGTTCAAGCAAAATCTTGTAACGCAGTTCGACCAACTCGTCATAGCGGGTTGAACCGAAATCAATGTCTATCATTTTTCTCATCGGACTTACTCCCATAAAATAATACCTACGTTCTATATTCAGATTATGCCCCAAATCATTCCTGCAGTCAATCAATAGATAAATATTAGTTGCGTTATTAAATTTTTCGGATATCTTCAAGATAAATATTAATTCTGGTTTAGACAACAAAATGAGTGAACATAATTTAGATTTAATCCGAAATTTTGCAATTATTGCCCATATTGACCACGGTAAATCAACGCTGGCCGACCGCCTGATTGAGGCTTGCGGAGGACTTGAAAAACGCGAGATGACCGAACAGGTTTTGGACAATATGGATATTGAAAAAGAACGCGGCATCACTATTAAGGCGCAAACCGTGCGCCTTAATTACAAAGCTAAGGATGGCAAAACCTATCAACTGAACCTGATAGATACTCCGGGACACGTGGATTTTTCTTATGAAGTATCTCGGTCGTTGGCATCCTGCGAGGGTTCGGTTCTGGTGGTTGACGCCACTCAGGGAGTGGAGGCGCAGACTCTGGCTAATGTCTATCTGGCAATTGACAATAATCATGAGATTGTGCCGGTGTTGAACAAAATTGATTTGCCTTCTGCTGATCCGGAACGTGTTAAAGCGCAAATAGAAGATGTTATCGGAATTTATGCCTCCAATGCGGTGGAGACTTCCGGCAAAACCGGTTTGGGCGTGCCGGAATTGTTGGAGGCGATTGTGCATCGTCTGCCGGCGCCTCAAGGAGATGAAAATGCACCGCTTAAGGCTCTGCTGATTGACAGTTGGTATGACAGCTATTTGGGCGTGATTATTTTGGTGCGAATCCATGACGGTATTTTGCGTAAAAAACAGCAAATCCGCATGATGTCAAACAATGCGGTATATCAGGTTGAAAAAGTTGGCGTCTTTTCTCCCAAAATGACCGATGTTGAAGCTTTGTACCCCGGTGAGGTCGGTTTTATTACCGCCAGCATTAAAAGCGTGGGCGATTGCCATATCGGCGATACCATTACCGATAACAAGAAACCCTGTGAAGAACCGTTAAAAGGTTTTAAGCCCTCTGTTCCGGTGGTGTTTTGTTCTATCTTTCCGGTGGATTCCAGCCAATATGATTTGTTGAAAGATGCCTTGGCCAAACTCAAGCTGAACGATGCCAGCATCGACTATCAGAATGAAAATTCAGCCGCACTGGGGCTTGGTTTCCGTTGTGGGTTCTTAGGATTGCTCCACATGGAGATTATTCAGGAGCGCTTGGGACGTGAATTTGATTTGGATTTGATTACTACGGCTCCCTCAGTTGCCTATAAAATCCATTTGACCAACGGCGAAAACATAACTTTGCACAATCCGGCGGATATGCAGGATCCCAGCGTAATCCGCTCTATAGAGGAGCCGATGGTGCGGGCAACAATATTAGTGCCGGACACATATTTGGGCGCGGTGCTTAAACTTTGCACAGAACGGCGCGGAGAGCAGACCGAGCTTACGTATGTCGGCTCTCGGGCAATGGCGGTATATAAAATTCCGCTCAACGAAATTGTGTTTGATTTTTATGACCGCTTGAAGTCAATCACCAGCGGCTATGCTAGCTTTGATTATGAGCTGATCGGCTATCAGGAATCTGATTTGGTAAAAGTGCAGATTTTGATTAATGAAGAACCGGTTGATGCTTTGGCATTTTTGTGCCATCGCAGCGAGGCCGAATCGCGCGGACGCCAAATTTGTGAACGTCTGAAAGACCTTATTCCGCGGCACTTGTTTAAAATCCCGATACAAGCGGCTATCGGCGGCCGTGTTGTAG
>JBNMLW010000223.1:0-2083 GCA_050875025.1 Alphaproteobacteria bacterium | reverse complement strand
TTTTCGGACAAGAAAACGAACTTTGGCGAATTATCGCTTATGGCAACTTTCTCAATGATGACACCTCCGCCAGCAAAGTCATGCTCGAATACCGCAAATATTATGCCCTTTTGAACAAAAAATACGGCAATGCGCAGGAAACTTATATCCCCGCAGCTACCAACGTTGACCAAAATTCCAAAGATGAATCGGCACCGGCGTTCGTACCGTGCAAAAACGCCCCCAACCCGCAAAATGCACCGAACTTGTTAAAAAATCTGCAATCGGGACAGACCACGTTTTATGCCACTTTTCAAAACAAAGACACCGGCGCGGCTTTAACAGTCAGCGTTGATGGAGAAGGTAAAAGCTACATCACCATTGACTACAGAAGTTTGAGGATTCTCCGCCGGCGCGAAGCGCAAACTCTGGATGCTCTATAATTTTTAAGGATTGAACAAAATGAAAAAAGTTAGTTTCTGCGGCATCACCGGCAACGGCATGAGCGCCCTCGCCCAAATCTTAAAACTTGAGGGCTGTGAAGTCCGCGGTTCCGACCTGAATATTGACAAAGGACTGGACGGAGACCACCGCCGCGAAAAACTGGAAGCTGTCGGCATCAGATTTTTTCCGCAAGACGGTTCTGCAGTCTCCGATGATTTGGACACGCTGTATATCACTAGTGTCATCAATGAGCAAAATCCCGATGTTAAAACCGCTCTTGCCAAAGGCGTTAAAATTCAAAGCCGCTCGGATCTGCTGGCCGAAATTTTTCATCGCAGCAAATATGGCATTGCCGTCGGCGGCACCTGCGGCAAAACCACAACCACGGCCATGATCGGATACATTCTCAACGAACTTGGCAAAAAAACCTGCGTCATAAACGGCGGTTTTTTCAAAAACTATGCCTCAGACAAAGGACTTGCCAACTACATTTATAATCGCGGCGAAATCTGCGTAATTGAAGCCGACGAAAGCGACGGCTCGATTCGCAAATATCATCCTTACATTGCCTTGATTAACAATATCGGACATGACCACAAACCTCTGGAAGAGCTGAAAGAATATTTTTCCGAATTCGCAGCTCATACGTCGCGCGGCGTTGTTGTCAATTATGATTGTCCGAATGCTCGTATAATCAGCCATCACCCCAATACTTTTTCCTATTCGGTTTCAGATTCCCGCGCCAATCTCTTTGCTTCGGAAATCGGGCTGACAGAACATGGCGTAAAATACACCATAGCCGGACAAAGCTTCAACCTGCAACTGCTCGGACGTTTTAACGTTTCTAACGCTCTGGCCGCCATCTCGGCCTGTATGCTGCTCGGCATTGACAAATTTGAAGCCGCCCGCACTCTCGAAGGCTTTACCGGGACCGAACGCCGTCTGGAATGTATTGGCCGAAGCAAACGCAGCGGCATAACAGTCTATGACGATTTTGCCCACAATCCGCAAAAAATTGAAGCCTCGCTTGGTACATTAAGAGAATACCCCGGCAGAATCATTGCCGTCTATCAGGCTCACACGCCTTTCTCCGCCCGCAATACCGGCAAAGAAGACGGCGAAGTTTTCGGCCGTACTCTTAACAAAGATGACATTCTTCTCATGCCGGACATTTATGAACGCATTCCGGAACGCGATACCGACATTTCCGGCGCAAACCTCGTACAATACGCCAAAGACAACGGTGTAAATGCACTGTATCTGGAAACCAAAGACAAAGTTCGGGAATATATTTTGCAAAATGCCCGTCCCGGCGACCGTATTATCGTCATGGGCGCGCATGACAATTCCCTTCCCGATTTTTGCCGCAGTCTTTTGAAGGATTTATAAAAATGAAAATACCGTCAGGCAGCAAAGTGGGCATTGTATCTCCGTCCAAACCCGTACCTGAGAAAGCCGTAACCCGCGGACTGGAATATTTGTGCGGTCTCGGCTACATACCGATAACAGGCAAACATGCTTTTGATACTTACCGCTATATGGCCGGCACGCCGCAAGACCGTGCCGAAGACCTGATGTCCTTTTACCGCGATCAGGAAATCAAGGCCATTTTCAGCACTGCCGGCGGCGACGGTTCACAAATGATTGCCCCGTTTCTGGA
>JBNMLW010000222.1:0-2104 GCA_050875025.1 Alphaproteobacteria bacterium | reverse complement strand
ATTTATGATTGCGGCTTTTTTGGTTGTAATCATTGTGTATTAAACCAAACCGCTGCATGAAAAGCAGCGGTTTTTTTTGTTTAATGCGCCTGAGTCCAATTGTCACCGACGCCGACTTCAGCAATGAACGGAACTGAAAGATTGACCACGCCTTCCATTATCGCTTTTATGATTTTTGAAGCCTCTTCAACCTCATTTTCGGGCGCTTCAAATACCAGTTCGTCATGCACCTGCAACAGCATCTTTGTCTTGAGCCCGTGTTTTTGCAATTCGTCCGGTATGCGGTTCATCGCCAATTTGATAATATCGGCCGCACCGCCTTGAATCGGAGCATTAATCGCGGCACGCTCGGCGTTGGCAGCAAGACGTTTGTTTTTATCGTTAATTCCCATAATCGAACAACGACGGCCAAAAGGCGTCAGGACATAATCATTAGCGCGGGCAAAGGCTATCGTATCGTCCATATATTTTTTTATTTCCGGCATTTCGCGGAAATAGGACTCAATATAAGCCTTGGCTTCTTCCGGAGACACGCCGATTTGTTTGGCAAGTCCGTAAGCAGAAATACCATACACAATACCAAAGTTAATGGCTTTGGCATGGCGGCGGGTATTGGCATCAACTTTGTCATAAGGAATGCCGAAAACGTGCGACGCCGTGGCGGCATGAATATCAACGCCATCGGCAAAGGCTTTTTTCAATGCCTTAACATCTGCTACCGCCGCCAAAAGCCGCAACTCTACCTGAGAATAGTCTGAGGCAATAATCTTATGTCCCGCTTTGGCAATAAAACATTCGCGGATTTTCTTTCCTTCTTCCGTTCTTATCGGAATATTTTGCAAGTTGGGGCTACTGGAGGCCAGACGCCCGGTATTGGCCACAACCTGACTGAATGTGGTATGAACCCGCGAGTTTTTATCCAACAATTCCAACAAGGCGTCGCTGTAGGTTGATTTGAGTTTGGCAACGGCGCGCCAATCAAGGATTTTTTGAGCTAATTCACAGCCGTCCTCCGCCAGCTGTTCAAGCACATCCGCACCGGTCTGCCATGCACCGCTCGGTGTTTTCTTGCCTTTCAGCCCTAATTTGCCAAACAAAACTTCACCAATCTGTTTGGGAGAGGAAAGGTTAAACTCCTCGCCGGCAAGCTGATAAATTTCAGCTTCCAAAGTATGCATTCTAGCCTCAAAATCCGTACTCAGACGGCGCAAAGCCTGCGCATCAACCATGATTCCATGTTTTTCCATATCTTTAAGAACGGAAATCAGCGGACGATCAAAGTTTTCATACACTGTTAAAAGCTTTTCGGCAAACAAGCGGGGTTTTAAGACATTATACAACCGCAGCGTAATATCGGCATCTTCAGCGGCATAATCCAGCGCTTTGCTTAATTCTACCTTGTCAAAAGTTATTTTATCACGGCCGCTGCCACAGACTTCCTCATATTTTATTGTTTGGTAATTTAAAAAAATTTCGGCCAATTCATCCATACCATGTCCGTGAGTAGAACTGTCCAAGTCATAGGAAATAACCGCCGTATCTTCAACCGGTGTAAAAACAGCGTCTTCACCAAGGACCTGAGAAAAAAAGTGCATATCAAACTTAATATTATGGCCGATTTTTAAAATCGCGTTATCAGCAAACAACGGCGCCAGATGCTTCCTGACCGTTGCAAAATCAAGCTGCCGAATATCTTCGTCTGCCGGAGCTGAAAACAAATCTGTTTTTCGGGCGCTAACATGAGCCAGCGGCACATAACAGGCAACTCCCTCTTCGGTTGCCACGGAAAAGCCGACAATCTTATCAAAAACCGGATTAAAACCAGTGGTTTCTGTATCAAGGGCAAACAGGCGTTTTTGTTTTATCCGTTCTACCCATTTTTGCAGCTGTTCTTCCGTTTGCACCAGCTCATAATGTTTTTTTACCTCTTTAAATACAGTGTCTTTTTTATCTTCCGGCAAGGACGAACAGCGTTCATCTGCCCATTTTTCTATCCGGTTTTTAAGGCTGCGAAAACCGTAATCATCAATAAACTTATGCAAGACATCTAAATGCGGCGCGCGGCAGGAAAAAGCTGTAATGTCTTTTTCGACAGGAACATCAT
>JBNMLW010000221.1:0-2108 GCA_050875025.1 Alphaproteobacteria bacterium | reverse complement strand
TCACGGTTCTTATCAACCGCCGCTTTGTATGCGTGCGCCTTGTTCATAAAACCTTTGGGCGTGTAGGCGTATAGAATTGTGGTAATCTCCGGAATCTCCGGAATATCTGATTGGCGGTAAAAAATGGTTTGCGCCGGATCCATACCGCAAGCAAGGTAAATACAGGCAATCTCACGCATTTTTTGATTCAAAACCGCAGGATCTTTCTCAGTATTGATAGCGTGATAGTCAGCAATAAACATATAGTGCTTTCCGCCTTGCTCCAAGGCTTTTTTACCCATAGCGATGGCCGGCTTTATTGCCCCTAAATAGTTGCCCAAATGGGGGGTTCCGGTGGGTTTGACACCGGTCAAAATGGTCTTGTTTGCAAACATTTTAGTGTTTATCCTTATTTTTTTATTGAATTTATTTGCAAAAAAGCTACTCTGTTTTTCAGCTTAAATCAATTACTTTTTTAGGAATAAAACAATGCTGGATATTAAATTTATTATCGACAATCAGGAATATGTTAAAGAGAGTTTGGGCAAAAAGGGTTTTGCCACAGAAAACGTCGATAAATTAATATCAACTTATTTGGAGATGAACAAACTCAAAACCTCGTCTCAGGCCATGGCTGAGGAGAAAAATAAACTCAGCAACTCTATCAAATCTGCCTCTGCTGAGGAGCGCCCGTCCATCATTGCCAAGAGCAAGGCCCTGGGCGAAGAGCTCAAAAAAGAGCAGGAAGAACTCTCCAAGATTGAGGCGGATTTTGAGCTGCAGATGCTCAAAATGCCCAACTATCCGAGCAAAGATTGTCCGGTCGGCCCTGATGAAAGCGGCAACGTGGTAATCCGCAAAGTCGGTACTCCGCGTCAGTTTGATTTTACTCCGCGCGACCACGTAGAGCTGATGGAATTAAACGATTGGTCGGAGATGGAGCGCATTGCCAAAGTATCCGGTTCCCGCACTTATGCCATTAAGAATGATTTGGCTAAGTTGGAATTGGCAATCCACATGATGGTGCTGGACAAGCTGCGCGACAACGGATTTACGGTTATCACCGTTCCGGCATTGTCTAAAGAAAAACCGCTGTACGGCCAAGGATATTTGCCGTTTTCTCGTGATGAAATTTATTATATGCCGGCAGATGATTTGTATTTGTCCGGTACGGCCGAGCTGATTCTCAATTCTCTGCGCGCCGATGAGATTATTCCTGAAAATGAACTGCCGATTCTCTATGCCGGTTTTTCTCCATGCTTCCGCCGCGAGGCCGGCGCCGCCGGTAAAGATACCCGCGGTTTGGTGCGCGTTCACCAATTCATGAAGACTGAGCAGTTTGTAATCTGCAAAAATGATTTGGCCGAGAGTGAAAAATGGCATCAGAAACTTCTGGCTATTTCGGAAGAAGTTTTGCAGGATTTGGAATTGCCGTATCAGGTTTTGGATATCTGCACCGGCGATATGGGTGCTCCCAAATACCGTCAATATGATTTGGAGGCATGGGTTCCTAGCCAAAATTGCTACCGCGAGACTCATTCTTGCTCTAACATTACCGATTGGCAGGCACGCCGCACCAATCTGCGCTACCGTGATAATGCCGATGGCAAGGTAAAATATGCTCACACTCTGAACAATACCGGTATTGCCACTCCGCGCGCTTTGGTTCCGTTTATCGAAAATCACCAAAATGCTGACGGAAGTGTTAATATTCCGGTTAAACTGCAGCCTTATATGGGCGGCAAGAAGGTTATTGGCAAAGGCAAATAGCCGCGCTCAGATGTTTTTTACAAAGCCCTGTCGTTCGGACAGGGCTTTTTTATGATAAGTTGTTTGGTATTTTGACGTGCACAAGCTGATTTTAACCAAATAAAGGTTGCAATACGCTAAATCTGTGATAATATCGATGATGTACAAGATATGAGGTGGCGGCCGAAGCTCTGTGAAGGAAGTTATTACCAGCAATAACCGCCCAAATGATATTTTATCATCGGACTCGCTTCGGCCGCCGCAATAAGCTTTGGCTCTATACGATCTAAATGCTTGCAAAAGCTTCAGATCGGTGTTGATAAAGCATGGCGGTATCAACACCGCCGCTGATAAAATATCGGAACCTTCACATTCCAAGT
>JBNMLW010000220.1:0-2115 GCA_050875025.1 Alphaproteobacteria bacterium | reverse complement strand
TGGCAAGAAGTATTTATAGTCGCTAACCCGCTCTTTAAAGAGCCACTCTTGCTGGCTTTTTGGCTCATCAAAGCCAAATTTTTGGCCGAATTTTCATAAAAATAATTACTTGTATAAGCATCGCTGCCGCTCAAATTGGCAGTCGCATAAGTAACCGCAAATTCCAACACCCTTGATACCTGCATCAGCCGATTTTCGTCATTAACCTCAGAGGTCATAATATTTTTGATTATTTTAGAAGACGCCGCTTTGGGATTCTGCTCAGCAATCCGCTTGCGCAAGTCATTGCTTGCCACATCAACATTATATTTGGCGGCTCTGGCAATGGAAACATATACATCCTGTTTGCCTTTAACCGGCTCCGGATTGGAAGCAAATACCAATTCATCAGCATCTATCTTGGCATCTTTTCCATCATTAACCCCGGAACACGAAGCCAGCAGCAAAGCAGCCAAGAAACCACAGCACTTAAACAATTCGGTCTTTTGCATCGGCAATATCTCCAATGTAACAATATGTAACAAGAATTTAAAAGCTTTTTATCAAAAATATTGGTATATGTAAACTAAAATAAATTCCATGAACTGTTTAGGGGTAAAATTTATGTCTGAAATTAAAGTTGCAGTTATCGGCGCCGGCATGATGGGCAAAAACCATCTGAAAACTTACAAGAACTTAAACGGCGTTAATTTGGTCGGTGTTTATGACATCTTTCCCGAGGCCTGCAAAGCAGCCGCCGAAACTTTCGGCATTAAAGCTTTTTCTTCCTTGGAAGAAGTTGCCAAAGAAGTTGACGCCGTCAGCGTCGTAACTACTTCCGTAACCCATGCTGAAGTCGGCGAGTTTTTCCTGAACAAAGGCATTCACTGCCTGATGGAAAAGCCCTTGGCCACCACAGAGGCTCAGTGCAAAAAATTGATTAAAGCCGCCAAGAAAAACAATGTAACCTTGCTGGTTGGCCACATTGAGCAGTTCAATCCGGCAGTTGAACAAATGCACAAACTGCTTTCCGATACTTCAAAAATTTGCGCGTTGAGCGCCCACCGTATGTCTGCCGCCAGCGGCCGCATTACTGATGTTGATGTTGCCATGGATTTGATGATTCACGATGTTGAAGTTATCCTTTCTCTGGTAAAATCTCCGGTTGTTAATGTTCAGGCCTCGGCAGTCAAAACCAAGATGAGCCCGCAGGGTAAAGACTTTATCACCGCTTTGGTTGAATTTGAAAACGGCGTAACCGCTGACATTACTGCCAGCCGCATTACTCAAGCCCGCGTCCGCACTTTGTCTGTCACCACCGACACCAACTATATTGATATGGACTTCATCAACCAGAGCATTAATGTTCATACCCAAGGCCGTATGCCTTATGTTAAACAAGAAGACATTCCGGACTGGATGCACTATGGTCTGAAGGGCAGTGTTGAACAGTTGTTTATTCCTACCAACCAACCGTTGCAGGCAGAATTGAATCACTTTATGAACTGCGTCCGCGGCACAGAAACTCCGCGCATCAGCGGTGAAAATGCGCTTGAAGCCTTGAAAGTTATTTGGCAGATTGGGGAGAAACTCGGTTTTTTCGCGCAAGATAACAATCGATTGCAGCTTGCCGCTGAATAATCGCTTGTCAAATTAACAAAAAAGAGGCATAAGAAATTGTGCCTCTTTTTGTTTTGCTTTAATTGGCAGATTATGCAAAATTTGAAGAATGGTACAGATAGAGGCAGTTAGAAGAAGAGGAAAATTTTAGTGTACATAGTAGTACATGAATTTTCCGAAATCGCACTAACTGCCTCTAGATGTGGTATTATGCGGATTTCGCCCGTGCAAATTGCTCTAGATGAACTGATATACGAGTTTTAAAAATATGAGATATAAAATAACGATAGAATACAATGGAACCAATTTGCTCGGATGGCAAAGACAGCTGGATGGACCAAGCGTGCAGGAATATTTAGAGACCGCTTTAAGTAGATTGAGTCTGCCTGATTCTCACACCGGATTGGCGCAGCAGGCTCCCGCCGCAACCACCGCTAAACTTCGTAGTAAATCGGGTTTTGGTGAGGAGAATGATGATGCCGACACGGAGCGCAAGGCCGCAGCGTACAATGAGGT
>JBNMLW010000219.1:0-2115 GCA_050875025.1 Alphaproteobacteria bacterium | reverse complement strand
GATTTTGGCTACCGGCGGCCCGGGTATGGTTAAAGCCGCATACAGCTCCGGCAAACCGGCTTTGGGCGTAGGCGCCGGCAATACTCCGGCAATTATTGACGAAACTGCCGATATCAAAATGGCAGTAAGCTCCGTTTTGATGAGTAAGACTTTTGACAATGGCATGATTTGTGCTTCTGAGCAGTCGGTTATTGTTCATAAAGATATTTATGACGAAGTCAAAAAAGAGTTTGAATACCGCGGCGCTTATATTTTGAGCAAAAAAGAAAAAGAGAAAGTGGCTCAAACCATTATCCAAAATGGCAAACTTAATGCCGCGATTGTCGGACAGCCGGCTTACAAAATTGCTGAGATGGCAGGCGTAAAAGTTCCGGAAGAAACAAAAATACTTATCGGCGAAGTTTCTAAAATCGGACCTGAGGAGGAATTTTCTTATGAAAAATTATCTCCGGTATTGGCTATGTACAAAGCTGACAGTTTTGAAAATGCAGTGTCTGATGCCGCTGAGCTAATTAATTTTGCCGGCCGCGGCCACACTTCAGTGCTCTATACCGCCGACCACAACCGCGACAGAATAACCCATTTCAGCAATATGCTGGATACCGGACGTATTCTGATTAATACTCCGTCTTCTCAGGGCGGCATCGGCGATTTGTACAACTTCAGACTGGATCCGTCTTTGACCCTGGGCTGCGGCTCTTGGGGCGGCAATGCGGCCAGCGAAAACGTGGGAGTAAAACACTTGGTAAATATCAAAACTGTTGCGGAAAGACGTGAAAATATGTTGTGGTTCAGGGTTCCGCCCAAAATCTATTTCAAACAGGGCGCAACCGGTTTTGCTCTGCGCGAGCTCAAAGGCAAAAAGAAAGCCTTTATCATCACCGATAAACCGCTGTTTAATCTGGGCTATACCGACAAGATTACCAAAGTGTTGGAAGAATTGGGCATTTCTTATCAGATTTTCTCCAATGTTAATCCGGATCCCGATACCGATACAATTGAAAATGCGCTTAAGATCGTACGCAGCCTTGAGCCTGATGTAATTATTGCTTTGGGCGGCGGTTCTCCGATGGATGCGGCCAAAATTGTATGGTTGATGTATGAGCATCCGGAGGTTTCGTTCCACGATTTGGCCATGCGCTTTATGGATATTCGCAAACGTGTTTGCACCTTCCCGGATTTGGGCAGCAAGGCTATGCTGATTACTATCCCGACCACTTCCGGCACAGGTTCGGAGGTTACTCCGTTTGCGGTTATTACCGATTCAAATACCCATATCAAATATCCGATTGCAGACTATGCTCTGACTCCGAATATGGCAATTGTTGATCCGGATTTGGTAAAAACCATGCCGCGCGGCTTGGCTGCAGCGTCCGGTATTGATGCCTTGACCCATGCTTTGGAGGCTTATGTTTCCATTTTGGCAACTCCGTTTACCAACGGTATTGCTTTGGAAACCTGCAAAATGATTTTTGATAACCTGGCCACATCAGTAAACGATGGCGCCAATAATCCTAAGGCTCGCGAGAATATGCATTATGCCGCTACCATGGCTGGCATCTGCTTTGCGCAGGCGTTCCTCGGCGTATGCCACTCTATGGCTCACAAGCTCGGCAGTGCTTATGGCATTGCTCACGGTATTGCCAATGCAATGCTGATTTGCAATGTTATTAAGTTTAACTCCAGCGAGAAACCGACCAAGCAGGGTATTTTCTCACAATATCATTATCCGGAAGGCAAACATCGTTATGCCGAAGTTGCCGACAGCCTCGGCCTGGGCGGCAAAAACGATGATGAGAAAGTTCAGAATCTGATTGACGCTATTCAAAAGCTCAAAAAAGAAATCGGCATTCCGATGTCTATCAAAGAAGCCGGCGTTGATGAAAAGACTTTCTTTGACAATCTGGACAATCTCTCCGAATTAGCCTTTGATGATCAATGCACCGGCGCCAACCCGCGCTATCCGCTGATCAAAGAGATTAAGGTGATGTTGACAGATGCTTATTACGGACGTATCTAGGCGAGGTTGTCTAGCTGGTGACTAATACAGATTTGTTGGGCTGTCGAAATGCTCATGTACTACTATGTACACTCCGCTTTCGCCACCCTAAAATC
>JBNMLW010000218.1:0-2116 GCA_050875025.1 Alphaproteobacteria bacterium | reverse complement strand
GGTTGATGGGGTTAAGCACTATATGTCAGCAGAAAACCTTGCCAGAATTAAGAGCCAAACCGATTTTTCTAAACTTGCTTATGTGGTTGTCAATCACGTAGAGATGGATCATTCCGGCAATATCCCCGAGATTATGAAACTTGCTCCTCAGGCGCAGATTGTAACCAATATGGCCGGCAAAATGGCACTTGAAGCACATTTTGACACTACCGGTTGGCAATATGTGATTGTCAAAAGCGGCGAGAGCTTGTCTATCGGCAAACGCACACTGGAATTTATGACAACTCCTATGCTCCATTGGCCGGATTCGATGATGACTTATGTTAAAGAAGATAAACTGCTTCTCTCTAACGATGGTTTTGGCCAGCACTACGCCAGCAGCGCGTTGATGGTAAAAGACGCTCCTTTTGATATGGTTATGGAAAACGCCAAAAGTTACTATGCCAATATTTTGTTCCCGTTTGGCTCTCAGGCCTCCAAAGCGTTGCAAACCGCCGGAGATTTGGGGTTGGATATTGAGATGATTGCTCCGTCGCACGGACTGATTTGGAGCGGTAAAAACGAAGTCAGCGCTATTTTGAACAATTATGCCAAGTGGGCATCTGGCCAAAACGAGGGCAAAGCGGTTATTGTCTACGATTCTATGTGGGGCGCAACCGCCGCTCTGGCAGATGCGGCAATGGGCGTGTTGCAGGATGCCGGTATACCGGTGATAAAACACTGTCTGTCGGCTAAAAATGTTTCGGAGATTATGCCGGACTTTTTGGATGCCAAATACGTTTTGATTGGTAATCCGACCCTTAACAATCAGCTGTTTCCCCGAGTAGCGGGGTTTGTAACCTATATGAGGGGACTGGCGCCTAAAAACAAAGTGGCGCTGGCCTTTGGTTCTTATGGCTGGAAAGCGGGAGTGCTAAACCAAATTCAGCAGGTGTTTGATGAATTGGGCTGGAAATCTTTGCCGCCGTTTGAAGAAAAATATACCCCCAAATCAGATGTCTTGGATAAGTTCAAGTCTAAGGTCGAAGAATTGATTAAGTTGTAATTATCCCTTATAGGCCTTTGAGCTGCCGGCATCTGTGCCGATAGTGCGGCCGATACTGCGGATTTTTAACTCAATGCAAGTGCGGCAGTGGTCAGGAGTATCATTAATGCAGGCCTTGTCAGGATACAATTCGTAGAGTTTGCGAAATTTGCCGACAGTCACATTAGGCATTACCACATTGGCGCCGCCTTGCAAAGCCATAATCCGTCCCTTGGGGTGCAGCGATTCCATGGCCGTGGTGGCGGGAATATTGATTTTGGGCAGCAGCAGACGCATAATTGCCATTGTGCGCAGAGCCAGTTCCAAAGAACCGCCGTTTTCATCTTTGAGCGGCGTATCAGGGTGGGGAATAAACGGCCCGATTCCCGCCATATCAACCGGAAGATTTTGCAAAAACAGCAAATCTTGCGCAATCGATTCGGTTGATTGTCCGGGCAGGCCGACCATAATCCCCGAACCGAGTTCATAGCCGAGTTCTTTAAGCATCAACAGGCAGTCATAGCGGTGCTGCCAGCTCATTCCGGGATCAAGGCGGTGATACAATTCTTGGTCGGTGGTTTCTATCCGCATCAGATAGCGGTCGGCTCCGGCCTCGCGAAAAGCTTTATAATCCTCATAACTGCGTTCGCCGATAGAAAGAGTGAGCGCCACGCCGAGCTTTTTTATGCCTTCAACAATGCGGCACATGCGGGCGGTGTCATAATACATATCTTCGCCCGATTGCAGAACAATGGTCTTAAAGCCCAAATCCTGAACGGCGTGTTTGGCAATCAACAGCAGAGTCTCTTCATCAAGGTGATAGCGTTCCAGTTTGCGGTTATCCCGCTGCAGCCCGCAATAAAGGCAGTTGTTGCGGCAAATGTTGGAAAATTCAATCAGCCCGCGCAGGTGCACCTCATTGCCGACATTTTGCTGTCTGACTTTATCGGCGGCTTTCAATAGTTCGGCATGCAGGGTATCATCACGGAGCAGGGCGGCAATCTCGCCTTGCGCCAAAGAGTGGGTGTTTACAGCCTTTTCAATAAGTTCATTCATCTGTAAATAATCCTCAAAAATGAGTTGCTTTAAATC
>JBNMLW010000217.1:0-2121 GCA_050875025.1 Alphaproteobacteria bacterium | reverse complement strand
GCATATATTTGTTCACTTTAATTCCGCCGCTTTTGCCGATTTCTAAATCCGCCATAATCGGCAGTTTGAGGTCGGGCTTGGTTCCGGTGGCAATAATTGCCATGTCATATTTTAGTTTGCGGCCGTTGCTGAGCTTTGCCTCTGTTCCTCCGAATGAGCGGACTTGCGTGTTGAGATAAAGTTTTACTCCTTTGTTTTGTAATTCGCTTTCGACGATTTCAGCCATATCTTTATCCAGATTCGGCAAAATATGGCTGTTCATGTCAATCAGGCTTACTTTAGCTTTGAGGGCGGCAAAAGCCTCGGCGGTTTCAATCCCGACGCTGCCGGCGCCCAAAATTAAAACTCGGGCGGCCTCAGTGCCAAAGTAATAATCGCGGATTTTGCCAATGCCGGAAATTGAGTGAATAGTAAAAATATTATCGCCCAGAATCCCCTCAATATCCGGACGCAGCTGCAGCGCGCCGGTGGCAATAATCAATTTGTCATAAGTTTCTGTTTGGTGGTTCAATATCATTATTCTTTTTTCGGCGCGGTTGATGCCGATAACCTCGTTGCCAAGGCGGACATCAATGCGGAAAATGCTGCGCATCTGCTCAATTGTGGCGCCGATAAGCTCATCTTTGTCTTTAACCAGGCCGGAGAGCAGATAGGTCAGCCCGCAGTTGGCAACCGCAAATTCCGCGCTCTTTTCCAGCACGACAATTTCTGCCTGTTCATTCATGCGGCGCAGTCTGGTTGCGGCAGAAATTCCGGCGCTGCCGCCGCCGATTATAATAACTTTCATGATATATCCTCCCTTTGTGATTTTAAATATCGGCAAATTGGCAAATTTTAAGGGCAGGGCTTAAAAATAAAGGATTTTTTTGCTTGACTCTTGCAAATAAAACTAATATAAAAACTCCAGATTTTTCAAATGAGATAACGAAAAATTCATCTACTCCGAGGAGTACCGCCAGTCAGCGAGGGTTCGCACACTGGCGCATTAGAGGTTTAAATAAGGTTTGGCAATGTTCGAAAGTTTGACGGACAAATTAACGGCGGTTTTTAATAAAATTACTTCGCGCGGCGTGCTGAGCGAAGATGATATTAATGCCACCATGCGCGAAATACGCATAGCCCTGTTGGAAGCAGATGTTGCCTTGCCGGTGGTTAAAGAGTTTATTGCCCATGTTAAGGAGCAGGCGCTGGGCGAAAAAGTCGTCCGCTCGATTCAACCGGGGCAGATGGTGGTAAAGATTGTCCATGATGAACTCTTAAAGCTGTTGGGCGACGGCGATGCCTCGCTTAATTTTCAGGCGGTGCCGCCGGTTTCAATCCTTATGCTCGGGCTGCAAGGCTTCGGCAAAACCACAACCTCTGCCAAGTTGGCCAAACGTTTGGCTAAACAAGGCAAAAAAGTTTTGCTGGCCTCTTTGGATATCTACCGTCCGGCGGCTCAGGAGCAATTGGCTCAGCTGGCTGCTCAAATCAGCGGTTTCTCGCTGCCGATTATCAACGGCGAAAAACCGGCTGCTATTACCCGCCGCGCTATAGACTATGCCAAAAAAGGCGGTTTTGATGTAATTATTTTGGACTCTGCCGGCCGTTTGCATATTGATGACCAGCTGATGGATGAGGTAATTGAGGTTAAAAAGATTGCCAATCCGACAGAGGTTTTGCTGGTGGCTGATGCCATGATCGGGCAAGATGCCTGCAATGTGGCCAAAGAGTTTCAGGAGCGTGTCGGCATCACCGGTTTGGTGCTGACCAGAATAGACGGTTCTTCCCGCGCCGGCGCCGCGCTTTCCATGAAAATGGTTGCCGGCGTGCCTATCAAGTTTTTGGGCACCGGCGAAAAGGTTGATGAATTTGAGGAATTTCACGCTGACCGTTTGGCCGGCCGCATTTTGGGGCAGGGCGATGTTGTCTCTTTGGTTGAGAGAGCCATAGAGAATGTTGACAAAGCCGAGACCGAAAAGCTGGCCGCTCAGATGATGAAGGGGCGTTTTGACCTCAATATGATGTTATCTCAGCTGAAGCAGGTTCAAAAACTGGGCTCGCTCGGGGGCATAATTGGTATGATACCCGGTTTGTCCAAGTTCAAAAATCAGATTGAAGCTGCCGGAGTCGGCGACAATT
>JBNMLW010000216.1:0-2131 GCA_050875025.1 Alphaproteobacteria bacterium | reverse complement strand
GTTAATGGCTAAAATGTCCAAGGCACCGATATTGCCGCTGATTGCATTATTTAAAGAGTGGCTGTTTTCAAAAATCAAGCTGACATCTTCAACATTACCGTCAATTTTGGCGTTTGAGTTCTGAAAATGAATTTTGCCGCGATCATCACCGTTAATATTGGCACTTAACGTTCCGGCCAGATTAATTTTGGTATTGTTATCATAAACGTTAAGCGTAGCTTTCTGAGCCTGGTTCATATCTTCTGAAACTGTTTTGGCAAACAACGTAGAACCTGAAGCAACATTAAGCTCTGCCCCGTTGGCAATTTTTATATTGCCTACGGAAGCGATTTCCGCAGAAGAGCCACTGACATTTATTGTTCCGCCGGTAATGTTTATGTTGCCGCTTGCCGGTTTGCCGTCCTCGCTTTGATAATCACCGCCTCTTATTATTGACGAATCTTTAAGAGAGATTGTGCCGCCGCTGATATTTATATCACCAGTTTCGCCGTCATGAAATATTGCGGAACTGTTTTCCAACGTAAACTCTCCACCGCTAATATTCAAATCTCCGGAATTTTCGCGTCCCAAAGAACTTTCGTTCATTTTAAACGTACCGCCGGAAACAGTCATTGCAGCACCTTTCTGGGAATTGTCTCCGCCTGACATAGCCGGATAGGTACTGATATTGGAATCATTCATTTCAAATGTTCCGCCCGAAATATTAAATTGACTGCCGTCATCAGCATTGCCATATATAAAGATTTCGCCAGTATCCAGCTTTATCGTGCCGCTGCTGATATCTGCTTCTTTAGCGTTCAGCGTTGAGCGCCATCCGGCTCCATTCTCTTGTTTTAGCGTCAATTCTCCGCCCGTTTGGGTATATTTGCCGTCAACAAACATAAACGGCTTTTCAGTCTCATCTGTCGCATCTGAATTGATTACCGACAAAGAGGCATTATCTGCCAGAGAGACATTTCCGCTAACATTCAAGGTTTTGGAAACATCGACCTCATCGGCTTCTTCTTCCACGATTGCCTGAGTTTTTACATCTAATGAGGCTGTTCCTGATAAATTTATGTCTCCTGTATGTGAAAGCTGAGTATCCGAACGCTCTACAACATAGCTTCCCGATGTTAGATTGGTTGCATCCGCCGGAAGACTTTCCGCATAAGCATTATGGCCGCAAGTCAGCGCCACCAATGCTGTTGTAATTAAAAGTTTATTTTTCATATGATTAGACTTCCTTCTTCTTTAATTGCAATTAAAAGAAAACCACCTGTGTTAGAGGTGGTCGGAGAGTTCATCAATCATATAGTCGTAAATGATTCTTTTAACCTTTAGAACCATATTCTTTCAGAGATAGTAATATGGTTCCTGAACATTCGCTAAAAGCTCCCCGACCATATTGCTATGTATCGGGGATATATTTACTGTCGGCTATGATGAGTAGCTGACAATATGACGATGTTATATCCAACACCGACGACTATAAGAGCCGATGAAAGCCCCGTACCACTAAAGGTACTAAGCCCAGAAAAATTCTGAACCTGAATTTATATTATAAAGCTTTTTGAAGACAATCAAGCTAAAAGTCAAAAACCCTCTGGAATTTTTATAAATAAGCCGATATAGTCCTTTTATAAGGGGCTTAATGTATGATAAAAGTATTAGTAACATTGCTGTTTCTGACCGGATGTACGACAATCAAGGTGCCAGCTGATTTTGTGTATAAAGAAATTGAAACTCAGAATTTTACCCTTGCCAGTTGGCAAAAGGTTACCAATCCGGCTGCTCCTTATAAAATATATATAGAAGGTGATGGTTATGCTTTTAATGCCCGAGGCAAAGCAACGCAAAACCCAACACCTCGCGGAACTTTAGTCCGTGAACTGGCTTTTGGCGACGATAGCCCGAATATCATATATTTGGCAAGACCGTGCCAATATGTTAAAAGTCCGATTTGTTCCAAGCGTCATTGGACAACCGCTCGTTTCGCACCGGAAGTTATTAATGCCGAATATGAAGCAATTAAAAATATTGTCGGCAACAATCCGGTCGTTTTGGTAGGATTTTCCGGCGGTGCACAGATTGCCGGCTTAGTTGCAACTGCCAAACCGGGGCTGAATGTCAAAAAAATTATAACCATTGC
>JBNMLW010000215.1:0-2133 GCA_050875025.1 Alphaproteobacteria bacterium | reverse complement strand
TACCACAAGTGCACTTCCGCCGGTTTTACGCCGCGAAAAGTCGGTACCAAGAACAGAATCAACAATATCAGCAAAGTCCACAACGGCTTGCGCAGCGGAAACGTTATCAGCAAGAACAAACGGTGAAAAAACTTAGGCCAGCCTCTCAGCGGTCCGATATAATCATCGTCTCTTACTCTGCGGCGTCTTATCATTATTTGTGGCTCCCGTATTTTTGTTTAAGCTCTTCCACACGTTCCGGAGTAATGCGTTCAAACAGCGCATCGCCTATTGTAAACGGAGCGCCCGCTTTAACGGCGGCAATTTCTTCAGCCACATCAAAGCCTTTAAGCGACGGCATATCCTCCGCCTTCAAGCCCAAACGTTCCAGCATAGCGGCAGAAACAGCAGGCATAACCGGCGCGCTCAAAATCGCAAAAATGCGAATCAGGTTAATACATATATTCAAAATAGCTGCCGCGCGAATGGCATCTGTCTTAATAACCGTCCATGGCTCGGTAGTTGAAATATAGTTGTTGCCCTCAACCCAAATTGCTCGCAACTCGTTCATCGCCTTGCGAAATTCCATCTCATCCATATATTTGAAATAGTCATTAACTCTGGTTTGTAAATTGGCAATCAGGTCTTTTTCCGCCGTGGTCAACTCGGCACAAGCCGGAACCGTATCGCCCAGCTTAGAAGATGTCATCTTCAGCACGCGAGAAACAAAGTTACCCAACACGCCATTAAGGTCTTTGTTGATTACGGACGCAAACAAATCAAAGCTAAACGAAGAATCCGAACCCTCCGGAGCATTGCTCATCAACCAATAGCGCCAATAATCTGCCGGAAATTCCTTGATTGCGTCTTCCGCAAAGATTCCGCGTTTTTCCGACTTAGAGAATTTGCCACCCTCATAAGTCAGATAGCTCATACCCTTAAGATAATCTACCATCGTCCAGTTTTCGCCGGTGCCAAGCAAGGTCGCCGGAAATGTAATTGAGTGATAAGGAACGTTGTCCTTGCCCATAAATTCCACGTAGCGGACATCTTTGGCATCAAGCCACCAATCTTTCCAATTCCGCTCTGCCGGATTCTGATCTGCCCATTCCATGGTAATGCCGATATAGCCGATTGGCGCATCAAACCAAACATAAAATACTTTGTCTTCATATCCCTCTTTGTTTACCGGAAAACCCCATTTAAGGTCACGGGTAATACAACGCGGTTGCAGTCCTTCTTTGAGCCATTTCTGAGCAATAGTATATGCCACATCAGGCCAGAACGGCTCTTTGGTCTTGAGCCATTCGCTCAGACGTTGTTCAATTTTAGGCAGATTCAAAAACAGGTGTTTGGTCTCTCTAACTTCCAGATTAGTCGAACCGGAAATTGAGCTTTTAGGATTAATCAAATCTGTCGGTTCCAATACTTTGGTGCAATTTTCACACTGGTCGCCGCGGGCTTTTTCATAGCCGCAATAAGGGCACGTGCCGGTAATGTAGCGATCAGCCAAAAACATTTTATCATCAACCGAATAAACTTGTTTGATTGTGCGTTCTTCTATAAAGCCGTTTTTATCCAACTGCTCAAAAATATGATATGTCGCTTTTTTGTTCTGTTCGCTGGAAGTGCGCCCAAAATAATCAAACGAAAGATTAAAGTCCTTATAAGTCTGAGCATGGCGGGCATGATACATATCGCAATAAGACTGTACGTCCATTCCCTCTTTGAGAGCACCGACCTCAGAAGTTGTGCCGTGTTCATCGGTACCGGCAATATAAAGCACATCATTACCCTGCATTCGCATGTAGCGCGCATAGATATCAGATGGCAGCAGGCAGCCAACCATGTGGCCAAGGTGCG
This sequence comes from Alphaproteobacteria bacterium, assembly GCA_050875025.1. GTDB lineage: Bacteria > Pseudomonadota > Alphaproteobacteria > RF32 > CAG-239 > CAZU01. The sequence continues at coordinate 291 of JBNMLW010000215.1, read as the reverse complement.
GAACGCCGTTAATATAAGGCAACGCTGAGGTAATCAGTACTTTAGACATTTATAAAATCTCCGAATTTATTTGTTCTTGTTTTTTACGGGAGCGATTTTACAACATTTTCCAAATATCTCAAGCATAAAAACACCGGAACCTCAGGATTTTTGCCCGCCTGAAAGTTTGCCGTATCTGATCGGCGCTTAACCGAGTCTTAGTTGCTGCACGGCAGCTTCCAGCTTGTCAATATCATCGGCGGAAACATGCGGCAGCAGAGCATCAATCTGCTCTTCCGGCAAATCATAAAT
>JBNMLW010000214.1:0-2159 GCA_050875025.1 Alphaproteobacteria bacterium | reverse complement strand
GGAGCAACTAATGCCTTTGCTGGAAGTAGATAATCTAACCGTTTGTTTTCACAAGCCCAATAATACGAATTTCTGTGCCGTTCAAGGAGTTTCTTTTACACTGGAAAAAGGTGAAATTTTTGGGCTTGTCGGAGAATCCGGCTCCGGAAAATCTCTCAGCGCATTGTCAATTTTAGGGCTTTTGCCTTATCCGCGAGCTTATCACAAAACAAATTCATCAATCAAATTCAATGGAGTGGAGCTCATTAATAATCCACATCTTGAACAATACCGCGGCGGAAAAATCGGCTTTGTTTTTCAAGAACCAATGTCTTCGCTCAATCCTCTGCACACTATCGGGCATCAAATTGCCGAAACCTTAATTTTACACCAAAATATGACGCCTAAACAAGCTGCTAAAGAAGTTTTGCGTCTGCTTAAATTAACCGGAATCCCTAATGCCCGCAAGCGGATGAAAGCTTATCCGCACGAACTTTCCGGCGGCCAGCGCCAAAGAGTTATGATTGCCATGGCTATCGCCAATCATCCGGATATTCTGATTGCCGATGAACCGACAACCGCCTTAGATGTTACAATTCAAAAGCAAATTATTGAATTATTGTTGAAATTGCGGCAGGAACTTGGTATGGCCATTATCTTTATCAGCCATGATTTGCGCTTAATCAGCCGCATTGCTGATCGCGTCGCCGTTATGAAAAATGGAAAAATTATTGAATCCGGCTCCTGTAAAGATATTTTTGAACACCCGAAAGAGAATTACACTAAAAAATTAATTGATTCACATAATAGATTGATTATAAATAATAATAGCTCTCAAAATATTGTCGCCGAGATGTGCAATATATGCGTCAGATATCCGCTGCGCAAAAACTTTTGGGGCAGGGTCAGCGAATGGATTAACGCTGTCAATAATGTGTCTCTTCAGCTTAAATCAGGCCAAACACTGGGGATTGTCGGAGAATCCGGCTCCGGAAAAACCACTTTAGGGCAAGTCTTGTGCCGGCTGATTCCGTTTGAAGGCAACATCTTTTTGCATGAGCAAAATTCACAACAAATCAAACCCCAACAATGGCATAAACAAATTCAAATTGTTTTCCAAGACCCTTATAATTCGCTAAATCCGCGTATGAACATCCGGCAGATTGTGGAAGAGGGGCTCAATGTTCATTTTCCACAACTGAATAAAGGGGAGAAATTACAAAGAGTTATTAAGGTATTGGAAGAAGTCGGTTTATCTCAGGCCACACTTGTCCGCTATCCGCATGAGTTCTCCGGCGGACAAAGACAGCGGATTGCCATTGCTCGAGCCTTAATTCTGGAACCTGAAGTTTTGGTTCTTGACGAACCGACATCTGCTCTGGATGTTACTATTCAGGCGCAAATTCTCAAACTTTTGCGCCGCATTCAACAACAGCGCCAAATTGCCTATATGTTCATATCTCACAATATGCAGGCAATTCAAGCTATCTCCGATGAAATTGCCGTTATGAAAGACGGACAAATTGTCGAGCTCGGCAGCTGCCGGCAGATTTTTGAAAATCCCCGGCATGAATACACTAAGCTGTTAATCAATGCTTCGGTTTTATAATTCGTAGACGAAAGGACCTATAATGAATAAAGATAATACACCATTTACCAATCTGGTAAAAGTCATACTTGCTGTTACCCTCGGACCTCTTGTCTTGTTACTTTTGTTATGTGGACTTTGTGAAGGAGCAAAAAAAGGTTACAAGCGAGGAAAAGATCGACGATGCACCTACTGGTAAGAACAGATTAAAACGCACATTTAACAATAAACCAAAGGAACTAACATGAGTAAAACAAAATCATACTTCACTATTCTGGCCATTGCCGCAATTATCATTGCTGCCGGCTACATTATGAATATTGCCGCCATCAAATCTTTTACCGCGCAATGCCCGGCTTTTGCCGGCTAAGAGAGGGCGCATTTGCTCCGAAATTGCCTCGGCGGTACTTTCTTGAAGCGGCGCATTGGCAAGGAGTGCCCAGCGTGTTAATAAGTTGTCGTCTTTATACGACGACAGATAATCATTATAATAGTTAATCAAATTCTTGTTCACGCTCACATTCACCGCCAACGCATGATAGCGGCTTGATTTTAGCGTTCTCACACCCGACTCTTCGTTGGCAAATCTGAT
>JBNMLW010000213.1:0-2179 GCA_050875025.1 Alphaproteobacteria bacterium | reverse complement strand
TAGCAACGGCAATCACCGGCACGCTCTTATTCTTGGTCGGAGCAACGCCTTCCAAAGAAACAACATCGGCAAACTCAGGGTTATTAATGATAATGCCGATGCCTTTGGCAGTATCTTGCGGAGAGCCGCCGCCGATTGCAATCATATAATCTGCCTTGGCTTTCTTAAAGGCTTTGACGCCGGCTTGCACCACCTCAACGCTCGGATTGGCTTTAACCTGATCAAATACCTCATAAGCCATCTTGTTTTTATCTAACAAATCGGTAACTTTTTTAACAACTTTAAACTTTACCAAATCAGCATCGGTAACAATCAAAGCCTTTTTAAAGCCTCTGGACTTTACCTCGGTAACAATCTCATTGACCGCGCCGTGCCCATGATAACTGGTTTCATTCAAAATAAAACGATAAGCCATTTTTTTACCTTTCGAAAGTTAAAAACCAAATTTCAAACAATCCTAAAATCCAAATATTTAAACAATGGTAAACAAACGCGGATTTTTGATTATATTAAAACTGAAAAAATATTGTTATAAGGCTCTTTACATTTGAAAAATAGGGATATAGATTGTTCCGGTTTGTAAAAAGAGGTATATAAATGATTCAGGACATGACGGTCGGCAACCCGACCAAATTAATAGTTAAATTCGCAATTCCGCTGCTTATCGGCAACATTTTCCAGCAGCTCTACAATCTTTCGGATATTGTCATTGTCGGCAAGCTGCTCGGCATCAATGCTTTGGCCGCGGTTGGAGCCACAGCGCCGGTGTTTTATGTATTTTTGCTGGTGGCGTTTGGTTTTACCGGCGGGCTTACCGTCGTTACTGCCCAGCGTTTTGGCGCCAAAGATTACAAAGGCATGCGCTCTTCCGTCACTCACAGCCTGATTGCCTCTGCGGCGCTCAGCCTATTTATTGCTTTGTCGCTCATGATATCTTTGCGACCGCTGCTCAAGATAATGAACGTCCCGGCTGAGATTATGGATGATGCTTATACATTCATGTTTATCCTCTCCGGCAGTTTGATAATGATTGTATTTTTCAACCTGCTTTCCGGTTTTATCCGCGCCGTTGGCGATAGCAAAACCCCGCTTTATTTTCTGATGTTTTCTTCAATCATTAATATAGCGCTCAACCTGTTTCTGATATATTTCTGCCACATGGGCGTTGCCGGTTCTGCTACCGGCACCGGCATTGCCGTAACCATCTCGGTTGCCGCCTGTATCTGGTATATTGAAAAGAAGTTTCCTATCCTGCACCTTTCTAAAAAAGATTGGAAATATAATCCGCAATTTATGAAAGAGCACCTTTATATTGCCGTGCCTATGGCGCTGCAGTTTGCGGTGTTGTCTTTGGGAATTTTGATTCTGCAGGCTGTCTGCAATTCTTTCGGCCCGTCGGTTATTGCCGGCATGACCGCCGCCCTCCGCGTAGAGCAGCTGGCCACTCAGCCGTTGCTGGCAATCGGTTTGGCCATGGCCACTCTTTCTGCCCAAAACTGGGGCGCCGGCAAATTCACCAGAGTCCGCATGGGAGTTCGCTATTCGGCGCTGATGTCTTTAGGCTTCAGCACTGCCATTGCCCTATTGGTCAGATTCGGCGGCGAACAAATTATCGGCATGTTTATCCGCGGCAACAATGAAGAAGTTGTCAACATCGGCCGCCAATATTTGGATATCAGCACCCTGTTCTATTTCTTCCTTGGCATGATTTTTGTATTCCGCAACACTCTGCAGGGCATGGGGCGCTCTTGGATTCCGCTGCTGGCCGGATTTGTTGAGCTGGTTATGCGCTCGCTGGCAGCCATTTGGCTTGCTCATGTCATCGGCTATCCGGGATTGTTCTACGCCAGCCCGATTGCCTGGCTTGGCGCCGGCTTAGTTGTAAGCATCGGATATTGGCTGACCGTCCGCCATTTTAGCGGTGGACGACTCAAAGCCTACATGCATGCAGAAAACTACCTTTGCAACGCTCCGGCGGAATAAATCTAGATGACTCCGCGCGCCAGATTGCCGCTGTATGAATCCGGCAATACTTCAAACTTGCGCATTTTGTTCCAAATTGCGGCGACCCGTCTTGCGGTATAGTTCTTATAGACAAAGCTGACCCGATAATAAGCCGGATTAATCTCCTTGGCATATTCGCTCAGGCAATACGGGCGTTTATCAAACAGCATAATCT
>JBNMLW010000212.1:0-2212 GCA_050875025.1 Alphaproteobacteria bacterium | reverse complement strand
CCAACGTTTATATTGGTCAACAGATTAGTTTTAGCAGAAGAACGATAAACCGTCGCTTTGGCTAAGCCTGACTTTTCAATATCGCCATTGTCTAAAAGCAACTTCAAATCTCTGGTTATGGTCATTTTGGTTGCTTGATATCCCATTTTAGCGAGAAAAACTTCAATCTCCTCGCGCTTGGTATTTGGATTGTCTTTGATAAAATCCAATATCAGTTCCTGGCGTTTGTTATACATATCCGCTCCAATCGTAACATTAGTTTTTAGAAATCGTAACATTTGTGTGACGATTAGTCAAGTTTTATATAATTTCTGGGTTAAAAAAAGAACCTAAAATTTAGGTTCTTTCTTTTACAGTGTATTAGTAACATACAAACTTTTTTGTTTGGCAAGAGCCGTCGGCAGACCATAAAATTTTTCCGTTTAAGCGGATCTGTTGTATATTATTGTCCCGATGAATCACAGTAATTATATCTCCGACTTTGGGTATAACCTTATTGGTTTCCGTCTCGCTTATTACGAAGGTCCAACCGGTATCCTCAGGAACAATATCGCAAAAAATTTCCCATTTCCCCGGAGTTTTTGTGCTCTTAACCTCAGTCACACGGTGTGTAAACTGCCCATAAACTGATCTATCAAACATATCCATAATAATTAAATTTAAGTAATACATAAACACTGCCTTTATAGCGCAAAAATGCTTACAAGGCAACAATTTAAATAATTTCTGGTGCGGCAGCGTTTATTTAATCTTCAAATGTTCCAAAAAAGCGTGGCATCCTTCAAATATATCCCAGTAGGTTTCATCAAAATTACCGGTATACCAAGGGTCTTTGATGTTGCGCGGATTGGCCGTAAAATCCAAAAGCCGATAAATTTTGTGCTCAGTATCTGTTCCGGTTATTGCTTGGATATCTTCAATATTGCTGTCATCCATTGCCAAGATATAGTCAAAATGTGCATAGTCTTGCGGGCGGATGCGGTGCGAAAAATGTTCTGTAAACGGAATATGCATTGCCTGCAGCATCTGCTTGGTTCCATGGTGAATGCCGGCATGGCACATTTCATTATAGATCTCTGTAGCTGCGGAATCTATTTCAAATTCTTCAGTCAGACCTTTTTCGGCAACAAGATGCTTGAGTACGAATTCTGCCATTGGCGAGCGGCAAATATTGCCCAAACAGACAAACAAAACTTTAATCATATCGGCGCTCCGGTTTTAGAAAATAAAAGAGGCTTTCATGTTAGGTGAAAGCCTCTTGTTTTTTACAGTTCTTCGCAAAATTCCTTAAGGCGCTTGACCGCTTCTTTAATCTGATCTTCTGAGCAGGCATAGCTCAGGCGGATATATCCTAGAGCACCAAAGGCCTCGCACGGCACCACCGTGAGCAGTTTTTTCTCCAGCAGCTCTTTGGCGAAGTCTGCCGCTGTCTTGCCGGTTTTTGAGATGTCGCACATTACATAAAATGCGCCTTTGGGTTCTATAAAACTTATTTGCGGAATTTCCTTGAGCAATTTGCACAACAAAATCCGCCGGCGGGCAAATGTATCAACCATATTTTTAACATCGGCATCGGCTTTGCCCTGCAGCGCGCTGACTGCGGCATATTGCACAAAAGTTGTCGCATTGCTGGTGGCGTGGCTTTGCAGCGCGGCCATACGTTTAATCAGCCAGTGCGGTGCAACCAAATACCCCAAACGCCAGCCGGTCATGGCATAAGCTTTGGAAAATCCGTTCACGGTAATGGTCAATTCCGCAATTTTATCACCCAAAGAGGCCATGCTTATCGGCTTGGTTTTATCGTCGTAAATCAGTTTTTCATAAATCTCGTCTGACAGCACCATAACATTGTGTTTAACGGCGACATCGGCAATCATCCGCATGGTCTTTTCCGAATATACGGCGCCGGTCGGATTATTGGGGGAATTAACAATAATCAGCTTGGTGTTTTCGGTAATGGCTTTTTCCAAGTCTTCCTGGGAGGGGGCAAAGTCATTTTCTGCCTTGGTCGGAACAATCACTGTCTTTGCGCCCGACGCTTTTACCATTTCGGGGTAAGAGAGCCAAAACGGAGCAAAAACAATAACTTCATCGCCGGCTCCGCATAGAGCAGTAATGGCCTCAAACAAAGCAAATTTGGCTCCGGTAGAGACAATGATGTTGTCGGCCGTGGTGGTGATCCCTTTGGCCGCCATTTTTTTGACGATTTCAT
>JBNMLW010000211.1:0-2217 GCA_050875025.1 Alphaproteobacteria bacterium | reverse complement strand
TGCCTCTGCCATCGCGCTTAAAGATAATCGCGGCGCCATGGTGGTTTTGCCTTCGCGCGGCAATCAGTTTACCAAACAAATATGGCTGGAGAAAACGGCATCGCAGCCGTTGCCGCCCAATCGCCGCCGGCTGCTGGAAAAGATATTGTCCGGGCAAACGCGGGCGCCGCGCTGGTTAGCGCTGAGCTGCCGCGGAAATGTCTGTACCTACAAAAAGCGCCTTAAAATTATTTCCGGCCGCCGCATAGAGCTTGATGGGCAGATTCTCAATTTGAAAGATACCGGCGGCGTTGCCGTATATTTGTCAGATAAACCGAATATTATTTCGGTTCGCCAAAGTATCGGCACCAGATTATGGAACCGCTAAAAGGCGGGGACAAACTTCCTTAAATTCTTGCTTTATAATTTGCGGGTGTTAGCATCGGCACAGTTTTTTATAATTGTGTCTTATCATCTAATCACTATTTATTATGAAAGTAAGAACCGTAAACATTAAATTGGTGGTTGGAAGCTTGAGCAAAATTGAGGCAGATGCCTATGTTTTGCCATATTTTTCCCGCCATGTTAATCCCGACAATGAACGTCTGGAAGTTAAAAGTGCCGGAGCCCGTGGTGTGCGCCGCTTTATTGATCTGCGAATGACTCGCCATCTGCGCGGACACAATCTTTCTCTTGGAGAGATGTATATTACCCAGTCCGGCGGCGGCAAATCAAAGTTTTTGGTTAACATTGTATGTCGCTCACACAATGCCGAAAACATTTGCAGTGGCATTCATACCGGTCTAATCGGTATGTTCATTGAGGCTCCTAAGTATCACCTGCAGACGGTTGCCATGACTCCACTGTGTATCCGCGACGGGCTGACGGAATTAGCCTTTGTCCACGAGCTGTGGAGCGCAATTGAGAGCTATGTTCAAGATGTCAGCATAGCTGAGATAATCATCGCCTGCAAAGATGAAGAACAGCGTGTCAAGATTGAAACAGCGCTAGCTGAACAGTAACAAAAAGCCTCCCTAAAAGGAGGCTTTTGCTTTGTTTAAGAAAGGTTTTCAATTCCCAGCAACATATGGTCGCGATATTCTGCTCCCCACGCCATCATCGATTCTATCACCGGCTTGAGGCTGTATCCCACAGCGGTGAGGGTGTACTCAACTCTCGGCGGAATCTGGGCATATACCTGACGTATCAACAGCCCTTTTTCTTCCAGCATACGCAGATTAGAGGTCAAAACTTTTTGCGTAATATCCCCCAAAGACTTTTTCAGCTCGCCAAAACGCTTAGTTCCGTCCAGCAGATTCTGAATAATCAGGAGCTTCCAGCGGTCGCCCAAGACCTTAGAGGTCATCTCCGCAAGATATTTTTGCACATCATCAATCATAAGAGCTGCTCCTAACTGTTTGTTTTATTCATTAGTATCTTTTGAGAAACTACGGCACTTTCAAGTGCTTACTTTACATTTTATAGCAAATGTACTGATATAAAGGCAACAAAAAAATACTTAACTATCAACAATTGGACAAGAATAATGAAAAAATTTCTTACTGCTACCACTCTCAGTGCCGCTTGCCTGTGGAGTGCATCAGCTTTGGCCTCCGGCTATCAGCTTAATGAATATTCCGTAACCAACCTCGGGCGTTCTTTCGCCGGTGCCGGCGTTGTCGGTGATGACTACTCGGCGATTGCTTATAACCCTGCCGGTATGACTCTCAAAAAGAGCGGTTTGCAAGCCAGTTTTACTATGGCTGAGGTTGCCGCCGATGTCAGAGAACAATCACCGGATTCCTTAGGCAAAAAGACCGATATGGATTTTGGCGTGCCTCTGCCGGCCGCATTCGGGCAATATCAAATCAATGACAAATGGTTTATCGGCGGCGGTGTTTATGCTCCTTATGGCTTGGCCACTCGTTACAAAAAAGACAGCTTTGTAGCCGACAGCGCTCGCAAATCCACCTTGGAGGTTATTGATTACAACTTGTCCACTGCCTACAAGCTGAACTCTCAATGGTCGTTTGGCGCCAGCTTTATCGCCCGCTATATCTATGGCAATATGACCAACAATATAAATCATCCCACTGCCGGAAAAATTGGCGAAAGCGAGTTTGAGCTTGATGGTTGGACATATACCGGTACCTTGGGCGTAATGTATTCTCCGAGTGAAGATACCCGCATTGGTTTGTCTTATAAACCTAAATCGATTCAACGGGTTAAGGGTGATCA
>JBNMLW010000210.1:0-2218 GCA_050875025.1 Alphaproteobacteria bacterium | reverse complement strand
TATGAGTGGCGGAGAACACGATGACCACGAGCTTTTAGCTCAATTGCGCGACGTTCGTCCGCCACTTCTTTTTTACTCCATTTTTTCTCTTTTTATAACATATTTTTTACTAACAATTGCGCGAACGGAGATAGCCGTGAGAAGCAATCCATCTTTATCTTGATATTAAAATGGATTGTTTCAATTTCCCCCTAACTGTCATTACCCAGCTTGACTGGGTAATCCAGGTAAGAATATAAAGCCATAAAAAAAACTGAAAATTCAAAATTGAATTTTCAGCTTCCTCTTTGCACTATCTCAAGCAAGCTCGGCTAGTGGTGTAGATAGAGTGAAAAACAAAGCGGTTGAAATTCTAGTGTACATAGTAGTACATGAATTTCAACCGTTCTGCAGTTTTTTGCTCTAGATGCGCCGCTAGACGAGCTTGCCTTAATTTTCGCGTATCTTCCCCACAGCTCCCCACATCTTCTCAATTGAGTAAAACTCACGTACTTCGGGCTTAAAGATATGGACAATTACATCAAATGCATCTATCAACACCCAATCAGCTTTTTCCTCACCTTCAGAGACTGATTTATAGCCGGCGGCTTTGAGTTTGGCTTGAATTTGCTCAGCCAGCGCAGCAACATGACGCTGTGAAGTACCGCTGGCAACCACCATATAATTAGCAATTGAAGTTTTGCCCTGCAAATCAACCACCACTACGTCATTGGCTTTGCCGTCATCCAGCGAAGTTGTAATAATATCCAAAATTTTTTCAGGTTCGTTTTTGTTTATTTCAGTCACTAAAATTCTCCTAATCCAGCGGAGACCACGGTTTATTAACCGTTTCTTCCGGAGTCGCCGGTTCTACCGCCGTCTCTTCTTTTTTCTTTCTGTCCCGAGTGATAAATTTATTAACCACCGAAAGGCACTCAAAAATACCTTTTTTGGCCACGGCCGACATTACCAACACCGGTTTGTTAATGGCTTTTTCCAAAGCCGTTTGTTTTTGGGTTATCTCTTTTTGCGGCAAAGCATCGCACTTATTCAGCACCACTACTTCAGGCTTATTTTTCAAGATTTCGTTATATAAATCAAGCTCACGACGAATACTTTTATATGTTTTTACAACATCTTCCGAAGTTGCGTCAATCAAATGCAAAAATGCCGAACAACGCTCCACATGTTTGAGGAATCTGTCTCCCAAACCAACGCCCTCATGCGCGCCTTCAATCAAACCGGGAATATCGGCAATCACCATCTCATAGCCATCGACCCAAGCCACGCCCAAATTCGGGTGCAGAGTGGTAAACGGATAATCGGCAATTTTCGGACGGGCAGAAGTCACCACCGAAAGAAATGTAGACTTTCCGGCATTAGGCATACCGATTAATCCGACGTCGGCAATAACTTTCAGCCGCAGCCAAACCCACATTTCCTGCCCCGGCCATCCTGGTTCGGCATAACGCGGAGCCTGATTTACGGCAGTCTTAAATTGCGCATTACCGCGTCCGCCATCGCCGCCTTTGGCCAGCAAAAAACGCTGTCCCGGAGTTATCATATCAACAATCAAAGTCTGTTGATCATCGGCCAGAATCTCAGTGCCAACCGGCACTTTGATGATAATATCCTCGCCTTTAGGTCCGGTCTTATCAGAACCCATGCCGTTATGGCCTTTATGAGCCTTAAAGTGCTGCTGATATCTAAAATCAATCAGGGTGTTAAGATTCGGCACGGCCTCAACATAGACACTGCCGCCCTTGCCGCCGTCGCCGCCGTTCGGCCCGCCAAATTCAATATATTTCTCACGCCGAAACGAGACGCATCCGGCACCGCCGTCGCCTGATTGAACAAAGATTTTCGCCTGATCCAAAAATTTCATCTGCTTCTCTGCTGTCTGTTTGGTTTTAAGATAACGTTTTAATCTGAAAAGTAAAGGGGATGTTAAAGACACATCCCCTCGACATTGATAACTTCTATGTCAGTTAACTATTCGCAGATAACCGAAACAACAGTCTTGTCGCCGGCTTTCTTTGAAAAAGCAACTTTACCCTCGGCAACAGCAAAGATAGTATGATCTTTGCCCATGCCAACATTGGCGCCGGGATGATACTGAGTACCACGCTGGCGAACAATGATGTTACCTGGAACAACACACTGACCGCCGGATTTTTTCAAACCCAAACGGCGTCCGATAGAGTCGCGTCCGTTATTGGAGCTACCACCTGATTTCTTA
>JBNMLW010000209.1:0-2268 GCA_050875025.1 Alphaproteobacteria bacterium | reverse complement strand
GTATCGAGGCTATCTGTCAGTTTGTTCTGATTTTGCACAATGGCATTAATATCTATCAAAGCATCTATCTTGCCGCTGGCCGGAACATCTATTTTATAGGGGATGAGCGATTTTTGAGAGGTCAGCAGTTCCAACAAATCCGCCGGCACCAAATCGGCAAAGGAAAACTGCAGCGCCAATTTGTTCGGACCGGGGCGGTAGACAGCCTCCAGCCCCAAAGACGCAGGCTCGCCGTTGAACTGCAGCAGAGCATTGAGTTCGGTTTCCAACTTGCCGAAACCGCGGTCAAAACGATAATTCACATCAGACAAAACCCACTTTTTGCCTAAGTCGACCTCATGAAATTCTACTTCTGCGCCGTTAATGCTGATGTCGTTAATGAAACTTTCGGGATAAGTTTGGTCTTCGGAGTTAAAGCGTTCCAAGAACTCCTCAAACGCATCATAATAATATTCCAGCTTTTTCTGATTGACGTCTTCTTTCTTTTCTTTGTCAATGCCATAAGTGGTAAAGATATATACGCGAGGATCAAATACATCTATTGAACTCGGAGCGACAATACCGTGCAGCAGCGCTTTGATGCTGAAAGAAACCGAAGTCTTGGGCGCCGTAATGGAGATTGAACCGTCGGTTTTGCGATATGCAACATTATTGGCGATAATCCGCAACGGGCGGATAGAGCGCACCAATTCCAAATTAACGGAATCCAACGTGACCTGATATTCGGCATCATCATGATTGAGAGCTTTGATAATATACGGTTTGAGGAACGGCATGGCAATAGAACCGCGGTAGAGCTGCCATATTAAAATGAGCAGCGCTATCAGGCAGACAACGCCGAAATAATCCAACAGCTTGCGCAGCCGATATGTCCGTAAATCAATTTTTTTCATGCTCTTGCAGCCAATTCAAGACATCGCGCCAGTTATCAAAATCAAACAAATTGCCGTGTTCGGCCTGATGATAGACAATCAGTTTTTTGGGCTCATTAGCGGCGGCAAACAAAACCTCGGCATGCTTAACCGGCACCAGCGTATCTTTTTGTCCGCCCATTACCAACAGCGGCAAGCGCAATTTTTTTATCATCGGGATATTGTCATATTCCGGCACCAATAATTTTAGCGGCAGCGGAAAACGCACCAAATCTTTGACATCCTCATACATACTGTCAAACGGAACCTCTAAAATGAGACCGGCAAACGGTTTGTCATGCCCAAGGGTATAAGCGCTGTATGTGGCAGTATAAGAACCAAGCGACATGCCGTATATGTAAATATCTTGGTTGGCATAGCCCTGCCCCTGCAGCCAGCGAACCGCGGCAACGGCATCTTGCTCCAGCCCCTGCGGAGTTATTTTGCCCGAGATATCGCCAAAGCCCCGATACTCCGGAATAAAAGTGCCATAACCGGCTTGAGCCAGCGGCTGCAGCTTGTGATAGAATTTTTCAATATTATAGGAATTGCCATGCATAAAAATAATTACAGGTTTTCCGCCCTGCGGCTTGGTATACCAGCCATACAGTTCGGTGCCGTCGGCAGCCTGATAATCAACCCGCTCGGCGGCATAACCGGCGGCACGAGCCTTAGACAAATCTCCGGCAACCGGCGTCGGATCATAGAAAAACCACTGCGGAACAAAATATACCGTAGCACAAAAACCGGCATAGCCAACCAAAGCCGCAGCGGCAATTATTTTGAACAGACGTTTAAGCATCATGCGCCAAATTTCCTACTTTATCCGCCAGAGAAGCGGCCAAGAACATATCGATATCGCCGTCCAAAACCGCCTTGCAATCCGATGTCTCAACATTAGTGCGCAAATCTTTAACCATCTTGTAGGGTTGCAGCACATAAGAGCGAATCTGATGTCCCCAACCGATATCGCTCAAGGCATCGCGCTCGGCAGAAGCCGCGTCTTCACGCTTTTTGAGTTCTAATTCATATAATCTGGCTTTGAGCATTTTCCAAGCGGCATCGCGGTTTTGGAACTGTGAACGCTGGTTTTGGCACTGCACCACAATGCCGGTCGGAATATGGGTAATACGCACGGCAGAATCGGTTTTGTTAATATGCTGGCCGCCGGCGCCGGACGAGCGATAAGTATCGACCCGGCAATCGGCCTCATTGATATTAATCTCTATCTCATCATCAATCACCGGATATACGCCGACAGAAGCAAAGCTGGTGTGGCGGCGGGCATTGCTGTCGAACGGAGAAATCCGCACCAAACGATGTACCCCGCTCTCTGATTTGAGCCAGCCGTATGCAT
>JBNMLW010000208.1:0-2277 GCA_050875025.1 Alphaproteobacteria bacterium | reverse complement strand
CTGTTTCCGGTGCTTATCGGCAGCGTGGTGTTTTTTCCGGCTGCCCGCCGGCAGTTCAACCGTTTTATTCGTTTTCCCATAAGCATCACTTTGATTTATATTTTTTCCGTCACGATGGTATTGGCCGGCGAGTGCGTGCCTTTGTATATGAACGTGTCGGTCACCTTGGTGCTGCTGTTGGTATATATGCAGCCGGTGTGGACAATTCTGATCGAAAGATTCTATTTCCACCGGGTGATTCCCGCTTCTTCCTGGGTGCTGGTCGGCATCATGTTTTTGGGGCTGATGCTGCTGATAAATCCTCTGCAGGGAATACAGGTTTCTTTTTGGGGCTTGGTGATGCCGCTGCTGGCCGGGTTCGGCAATTCTTTATGGATTTTTGTTACGCAGTATTTTTCCAAAAAAGATATTTCTCCGGCGGCCAACTATTGGTGCACTTGTTTTTATGCGGTGATTCCGCTTTTTGTGATGTATGCCGCGGCCAAAGATTGGTACCCGCGCGAGTTTTCGGGGTTTGAGCAGTTGTCATTTGATTTGAGCCCGCATTTATGGCTGCTGTTCATTGCTTATTCTCTGCTTATATACACGCCGGCTAATGTTTTGGTGTTTGTTGCCAACAAAGAGATTCCCGCCGGTATTATCGGTATGATTCTTTTACTGGAACCGGTGGTGGGAATTATATTGGATGTGGCGTTTTTGCACAATCCGTTGACCTGGAACCTATTAGCCGGCGGCGCGGTGATTCTGGCGGCCAATATTTTGCTGATTAAAAAGAACAGCCACCTGACCATGTGGCACCATACCGCTCCCAATCAGCCCAAGGCACTTTAAAACCGCCTTATGCCGATTACATATTCAGTTATAATCAAAACATCGGCAAAGGTAGAAACAAGTGTCAAAGCAAACCAAACAATCTGTAGTATTTGAATTAGACGGCGGTTATACCGTATCTCGTTTGGATTCTCTGAAATGCCGCCTGATTTTTCGCAGTCCCAAAGGACAAGTTCTGGCGGTTATGCCGGGCTGCCAAACCAAAATAAGCGCAGTTTACCCCTATCGCGGCCGCAAACTTACCGCGGATGAAAAAGCAGTTTTGCGCGGCTTTATCCAAGGGCAGAAAATTGCCGTTGCGCCGGAGGCCGCCGCTGCCTTGGGGCTTTCGATAATCCGTTATCCGTATCAGCATGAAGAATACTTAAGCGAGGCCGAGCTGAAAATCAGGTTGCATCTGCCGCTGGAGGCTGAGGCAATTTACATCGGCGGGCTGGAGGCGCATACGCTGGAGTTTCAGCCTTATACGCATTGCGGGCTCTGCAATCTCGGGCATGCCGTAATCAAAAAATTGGTAATCAACCCGAATTGCGATATGCAAATTGACGCGCGGGATAACAAATTTGTGCAGACGGTAAAAATCGGCAATAATTATAACGGCAGTTTAAACCTTTCGCGCAGCAACGTGGAGGGAATTTCCATCGGCAGCAATTGCCGGTGCGATTTAACCATGTTTGACAGCCGCAAATGTTTTAATCTGAATATCGAAGATGTGTACAGCGGCAGTCTTTATATTAAAAACTCCTGTTTTCATAACTTGCAGATAGGTTTTTACAGCTATGCCAATATCAAAATGGAAAATAATTGGGGGCGGCGCAATCTCAGCGTCGGCGATTCTTTCCGCGGCAATCTGGAAATTGACAGCTTGAATGCAGAGGGAATATATATCGGCAAAGACTGCAAAGGACTGATAAAAATCAGCGGCAGCGGCAACCAGTCTGCCAGCCGCGGCATTGCCATCGGCGATGAATTTTTCGGAACGCTTGATTTGCACGGTGGCAGCAATATCAATGAGTTGCAGGTTGGCGCTCGCGCCGGCGGCAAGTTTTATTTGTGGGGGCAGGGCAGCGTAAAGACTGCCATGTTCGGAGCATATTTCGGCGGGGTGGCAGATTTTAGCGAATCTTCGGTTGAATATATTGAAATCGGGCACAGTTCCGGCGGTGAGATTATATTGCGCAATTGCCGGCAGCTGCAGGAATTTAAGGTCAGCCAATACCATAATCTCCAGATGCAGTTCGAGACTGAGCCGCAGCGTGTTCTCTATGACGATAATGCCGCCTATTATATTTTTGCCGCCGATAAAGGGGAGTATGACCAGTGCCGCCCGCTTTATCAAAAGGTCTATCAACAGCTGAAAAACGCTCTTTCCGAATATTGGCGTGCTTAGGGCGATTTGTTACATTTTTGTTACAAAAACTGTTGTCTTCTGCAGCCATATATGGT
>JBNMLW010000207.1:0-2277 GCA_050875025.1 Alphaproteobacteria bacterium | reverse complement strand
TTCACCTCAGAATTGGGAAATAATTACAGCATTATCACCAGCCGCCAGGAATTTACTGAGAACTTAATAAATATTCTGACCGAGGGCGCAGATAAATTAACCTTAGCGGATATGAATGAAGAATCCGCTAATATGCTGGCATTGCAGACTCGGCAACAGCTGGCAATCAACGCATTGTCTTTAGCCAGTCAATCCGCTCAATCTGTACTTAAGTTATTCTAATAGGCGAGGTTGTCTAGCGGTTTTCTAGAGCAATTTTACGGTGGCAGAAAATGCTCACGTACTAGCCGTGTACGCTCCGTTTTTGCACCTAGAAATCACTCTATCTGCACCACTAGCCGAGCTTGCTTGAGATTGTGCAAGTGGTGATTGAAAAACGGCTTATTTCTTTCTTTTATTTTTGAAAAAATCTTTCAAAATTTGGCTGCATTCATCAGCCAGCAGGCCGCTGTGCACTTGGGGGCGGTGGTGGCAGGTCGGTTGGTCATAAAACCTTACTCCGCTGACAACTGCTCCGCCTTTGGCATCGATAGCGCCAAAATATAAATTTTCTATTCTGGCAAAAGAAATTGCGGCGGCGCACATGGTGCACGGTTCCAATGTCACATACAAATCTAATCCGCGCAGTCGGTTGCTGCCGAGTTTTTGACAAGCCGCTTGGATGGCTTTGATTTCCGCATGAGCGGTGGCGTCTTCAACATGTTGACTGAGGTTGCAACTTTCGGCAATAATCTCCTCAGTCTGCGGATTAACAATTATGCAGCCGATGGGAACTTCGTCTTGTTCGGCAGCCTGTCGGGCTAACTGCAATGCGCGGCGCATGTAATCCAGATTTTCCATGAGATTCCTTTTTTGTTGTATTTTAGTTTGATTATGCTAAATCTAAAACAAAAAGGAAAGCATAAAATGACTGAAAGATTGGCAAAATTTATGGCTCGTTCCGGCGTATGTTCACGCCGCGGCGCTGAGGAACTGATTGCTCAAGGCCGGGTAACCGTTAATGGCGAGGTCATTGACACGCCAGCGTTTAATGTTGAAGGCACCGAAAAGATTCTGCTCGATGGCGAAAAATTACCGCAAAAAGAAATTACCCGTTTGTGGTTATACTATAAACCGACAGGGTTGGTAACCTCTCACAAAGATGAAAAGGGGCGTCCTACCGTGTTTGATAATCTGCCGGCAGGTTTGCCCCGCGTTATATCGGTCGGACGATTGGATCTAAATTCAGAAGGCTTGCTGCTGTTGACTAACAACGGCGAACTCTCCCGCAAATTGGAATTGCCGTCTAACGGCTGGGCACGCCGCTATAAGGTTCGGGTGCATGGTTTTGTTGATGCCAAAAAGTTGGCTCCGCTGCAGAAAGGCGTAGTGGTAGACGGAGTTGAATATGGGGCAATTAATGCGGTGATAGAAAGCCAACAGGGTGCCAATACCTGGCTGCAGGTTACTTTGACTGAAGGTAAAAACCGCGAAATCCGCAAGGTTATGAAGTCTATCGGGCTTGAGGTTTCGCGTCTTATCCGTTTGTCTTACGGGCCGTTCCAATTGGGCTCGCTCAAGAAAGGCGAGGCTAGAGAAGTGCCGACTAAAGTATTAAAAGAGCAACTTGGAAATAAGTTTGAGCTATGAGGATTATCGGCGGAAAATATCGCGGAAAAAAGCTTTTCTCTCCCGAAAGTGCTAATGTGCGTCCGACTTCAGACCGCGCAAGGGAGGCGCTTTTTAGTATTCTGCGTTCAAAACTCGGAAACTTTGACGGGCACAAGCTGATAGATGTGTTTTGCGGTACCGGCGCTTTTGCGCTGGAGGCATTGTCGCAAGGGTTTGCTAAGGTTGCAGTGGTGGATATGGATATTCGGGCGGTGAGCAAAAATGCCGCCTTGTTTGCCGCTGAACGAGCCAATATTCAGATAATCAACTGCGATGCCGCGCGTTTGCGGGGTGTGCCGGAATATGATGTTTTGTTTATGGATGCCCCATATAACAAAGGGCTGAGCGAACCTGCCTTGGCCGCGGTTGCTTCAATGTTGAAAACAAACGCGCTGTGTCTGATAGAAGTGCATAAGGACGAGCAATTAAACCTGCCGGAACAGTATGAGCTGCTGCAGGAACGCCGTTATGGTTTGGCTAAAGTAATTATTGCCCGTTTTGCGGGGTAAGAGTTTTTACCGTGATGTTTTCTACGGCTAATTTATTGTCACGATAGGTAATCGGGGTGGCAATAGTCAGGTATTTGTCGTCTTCGTGCAGCTTAAAGGCTTTGGCATTGAGCAAAAT
>JBNMLW010000206.1:0-2280 GCA_050875025.1 Alphaproteobacteria bacterium | reverse complement strand
GCCCTTCAATGCTAGATTATTTAAAGGATCTGATTCTTGCTTTAATGTGGTTGCTTAATCAAATTATATGCTTGGCATTATGTGGATTCTATATGTTCAGTTTTGGACGTATTCTGGATTTGATGTTACCAAAATTATTAATTCCATGGTGGGGAGTTGGTTTTTTCTTATTTCAAATATGGCTGATGTACTACTACCGATATAGCGAAGAACGCATAAAATTGATGATAATATTTTCTTTGGTAGCCATAGTAAATTATACTATCACTATCATATACAATCCTCTTTTGCCGATGTCATAATAGTTTTAACCGTCCCGAGGTCGCTGGCCTCGGGTAATTTTTTTACTTCTATATAAAGGAACACATAATGGAAAGATATCTCAATGCGTTGGGCTATTCGCCTGAGGAAGAATAACGTATGCATCGGCGCAATCACCTTATGTTCGTCTTATGCAGTATTTCCTTGATAAATATTGACATTGCAAATAATAATTGCTAACCAATAATTATTATCATGCACGAAACAAAGGAGCGAATATGACATGTTTATACTATTAGGAGCGATGATTTTCGCTTGTTTGATTAGTTTTATCACGGCTCCTTTGCTTTCTAAAAAGATTTCCAGATTTTGGTTATATGTTATAAATACTTCTCTCGGCGCAATATCAACGCTAATCCTGATTGGATTATTGGGCATAACAGAGGAGCAGACACCGGAGTTTGTCCTTTATCTGACGGTGATTTTGACGGCGATTGTATTGGTATCCAAAAAAACTCCTCGCGGTGAGGAATTTCTCCAAACTTGGTATGTAGTTGATGAAGATGCTGATGACCGGGAATATTTCAGCCAAAGAGACATGCGCGGCAAACCTTGGTGGAAGTTTATGTTTATCCCCAGTTGGATTACGGTATTTGTTGCTGTAAGCTGGATTATTGGCAGTTTGCTGTATTGGGTGTTCGCCGGTGACTATCAGTTTATGCTCGGCAGCCCGATTCTGCTGGTGGTTTTGGTGGTTATCTTCAGAGATGCCAAAAAACGCAAACGCAATTATGACAACGGGTACAAGTAAAACACTGTCATTTTTATAACCGTCCCGAGGTGCCAAACCTCGGGTATTTTTTAACCAAGCTCCCAGTCGGGAGCTTTTTTTATGAAAGGAACATCAGATGGATATGGATTTTTCCATGTTTGAAAATGTGGCTGTCGGCCGGCATGCTGAAGATAATGTCTGTGCCCGCTTTTATGACCGCAGTGTCAAAACCGGAAATCTGGATAAACACGGTTTTCCGGTGTTTGAAAATGTTTGTTTCTGCGAGATTCGCATTAAAGACAATAACACCGAGGTTTTTGACCAGCCGGCCGATGCCGATAAGATTAAGCGCTTTCCGCAGGAATACGCGCGCTATAAGTTGTCCAAGCAACAGGCGCAGGATGGCACGCCGCTGGAGCAATTTGCCTTTTTGAATCTGGCGGAGGTAGATGCTCTCAAATGCCGCGGCATCTTTACGGTGGAGGCATTGGCCGCATTGCCGCCGGAAAAATCGACCGTTCTGGGCGTGGACAGAGAACGCGATTTGGCAGTTCGCTTTATGGAACAGGCCAAAGGCAATTCGGCGCTGGCGGCATGGCAACAAGCCGAAGAAAAGTATTTGAGCCGAATAAAACAGTTGCAAGCAGAGGTAAATTCTCTGCGCGCCATTGTCAAAAAAGGAAGAAGATAATGAAGAATATTTTAGAAATTTGTCAGGAGGCAGCCAGTCTGGTTGCAACCCAAAAGCCCGAAAATTTGTTTAATCCCGATAGTCAGCAGGAAGCCATATTTTTGAGCGTGGCCAAAGATACGCTGGACAGCTTGCTGCGCTTTGGCGATTGGCAGGAGTTATCCAAAGAGGGCGAGATTCGTACCGTCAAAGGCAAAACCCGCTACCTGCTGGCGGATTGCTGCCCTGATTTTTATTGCATTATCAACAATACGGTGTTTGTCAAAAACAGTTCGGAGCAGGTTGTCGGGGCAATTCCGCCCGAGCAATGGATGCGGGAAAAATATTTTAATGTTCCTTCTTTGGGGCTGAAGTTTAAGATTCAAAACGGAATGTTCACCTTTTTGACTCCGCCGCCGGCTGATTTAAAAATTGTGTTTCAATACCGCTCGTCGGCCATTGTTTTTGACAAATACGGCGATGAGCAATCAACGCTTTCGGCCAATACTGATATCCCGATTTTTGATGAATACATAGTCAAAAAGGGCATTGTCTGGCGGTGGTACCGCCGCAACGG
>JBNMLW010000205.1:0-2311 GCA_050875025.1 Alphaproteobacteria bacterium | reverse complement strand
TTAAAGTAGCCGTAGCCAATAAATATGCCGCCTCCGGCGACCATATAATTATTACTGCCGGTTTCCCCCTGAATGTGAAGGGGAGGACTAATATGTTGCATACGGTCTATATTAAGTGAAGCAAATTCATCTAGCAGCACATCTAGAGGCATTTAGTTCGGTCTCGGAAAATTCATGTACTACTTTGTACACTAAAATTTTCCTCGCCTTCTAAATGCCTCTATCTGTACTACTAGCCGAGTTTGCTGGAAATAGTGCAATGAGAGAGCCGAAAATTCAAAATGAATTTTCGGCTCTTTTGTTTTTATTTAGCCTTATAAGTCCTCACCCTTGACGGGGGAGGTTTGGTGGGGGTGAAAAATGAGTGCTATATTAATGGTGAAATCATGCAAAATAAAAAAACTCGCTTAAAAACAGCGAGTTTTTCAAAACCATAAAAGCTTGTTCAACAAACTAACCCTGACGAGCCTTCAGCTTGGGGTTCTTTTTGTTGATTACATATACACGACCTTTACGACGAACAACTTTGCAGTCCTTATCGCGAGTCTTTTTGCTTTTTAAAGAGCTGTAAATTTTCATTTCTCTATCCTTACCTGTAAAAAGTTAACCGCAACTTATGACAAATAATGCTCTTTGTCAACTTATATTTTAGATTCTTTGGTAAAATTTTGAGATTGCTTTTGATTTTATCTATCTTCTTATATATAATCCCTATGTTTTACGGAGATTGAGAATGAAAAAAATTATTGCTTTGGCGTTGTTGTGTTGGTCGGCCGCTCCTGCATTGGCACAGATGCCATATATTGAAGAAGTCCGCGCTTTGGGGGCAATTGCCGGGCAAGGTTTGGCTTGCGGCTCCAGCAAATATGATACTTTTGAAATGCTGGCGCGGGCTATTTTGTTGACCAAATCTCCGTCAGACAAACTGCAAAATGATGCCATATATGCCTATTCGGAAGAAAAGGCCAATGCCTATATTTCAAAAGAATTAGACGGCTTTTATGAATGCGCGGCAATCAACCGCCGTTTTGATAAGCAAGATATCTTTAAGGCCGTGCTCTATACCGACGGCACAATTAAAATGCCGGACGGCAAAATCCTTACGCCTCGCAAGCCTTATGATGCCAGCCTGATATACAAAAACAACAAAGACCGCGAAACCGCCAAAGCAATTTATGACGGTGCCAAAGGGACGGTTACCAAAGTAAATGTGGTCGATGATAATATTGCCAGAGCCAACGGCGGCAATTTGGCAGCGCCGACGGTCGGACGTATTCGCCGCCGCTGATTTAAATTAGGTTGCTTTTTGCGTTTTAATCTGTATATTCAAAGCCAATCAATAAATTTTAGGAGATAAAAATGGCTGCAGTCCAATATGTTTTTGTTATGCAAAATTTGACTAAGGTTTTTCCGGGTGGCAAAGAGCTGTTTAAGGGAATTACCTTGTCTTTTCTGCCGGGGGCAAAAATCGGCGTGCTGGGCGTGAATGGTGCCGGTAAATCTACTTTGCTCAAAATTATGGCCGGGGTTGACAAAGATTTTAATGGCGAGGCATGGGCTGCCGATGGTATTAAAGTCGGGTATTTGGAACAGGAACCGCAGCTTGATCCTAACAAAAATGTGATGGAAAATATTATGGACGGCTTAGCGGAAACCCGTGATTTGCTCAAACGTTTTGAAGAGGTTTCCATGCGCTTCGGCGAGGAATTGACCGATGATGAAATGAATGACCTGATTAATGAGCAGGCTGAACTGCAGGAAAAAATCGATGCCTGCAACGGCTGGGATTTAGAGCGCACAATTGAAATTGCGATGGATGCTTTGCGTTGTCCGCCGGCAGATGCTGACGTTACCAAACTTTCGGGCGGTGAGCGCCGCCGCGTGGCCTTGTGCCGTTTGCTGCTTTCTAAGCCGGATATGCTGCTGTTGGATGAGCCGACCAACCATTTGGATGCAGAATCTGTAGCCTGGCTGGAAAATCATCTTAAAGATTACAAAGGCACGGTGGTTATGGTTACTCACGACCGCTACTTTTTGGATAATGTCACCGGCTGGATTTTGGAGCTTGACCGCGGGCAGGGTATCCCCTATGAGGGCAACTATTCATCTTGGTTGGAACAAAAGCAAAAACGTCTGGAGCAGGAAGCCCGTGAGGAAACTGCCCGTCAAAAAGTTTTGGCCAATGAATTGGAGTGGATTCAAAAGAATCCCAAGGCTCGTCAGGCTAAATCTAAGGCGCGTATTAATGCCTATGATGAATTGTTGGCGCAGGCTTCTAAAGACAAGATTAATACTGCCAATATCACTATTC
>JBNMLW010000204.1:0-2326 GCA_050875025.1 Alphaproteobacteria bacterium | reverse complement strand
TAATATGCCGGCGCATCGGTAGAAACCTGAGCGCTGTCAAAAGGCCCGTTGGCCGCGGCAATTGCCGCCAGCGCATCAGCTTTGGCATCAAAAACGTCATAAGCGCGTTCTTCGCCATACCAATTCTTTTTATCGGTCATACCGGAACGAATACCGCCGGCAACCATATTTTGCTCCATCGGCTTGCGGCCGTAGAAAGCCGGCCCGACTTCAAACAATGATACATTGGAATAACCGCGCGCGATATTGCCCTTGAGCCCTAACAAAAGGTTAGGCAGCACTGACGGGCGCATAATATCCAGCTCGGTAGTAATCGGATTGCACAGAGCAACTTTTTCTTTTCCGGCCAAGAACGCGTCACAAAGCTTAGAATCCGTAAAGCTCCAAGTAACGGTTTCATACATGCCGCGGTCAGCCAACTCATGCTTAACCGCAACTACCCGGCGTTGTGCCGGCGTCAGCACCTGTTTGGGAAAGCCCTCATGCGGCAAAGGCTCAGCCGGAATAGCATCAAGCCCGATCATCCGTACGATTTCTTCAACCAAATCATGCTCGCCTTCAATATCGCCGCGCCAGGTCGGAACAACTGCCTTAACTTTGTCGCCCTCGTCACTAACTTCAAAGCCGAGTTTGCGCAAAATCTCCATAATTTTTTCTTTGGAAACCTCTACTCCGGCAAAGTTTTTCATTCTTTCCGGACGCAGATAAGCAACCTTTTTAACATAGTTCTCCGCGCCGGCAACCACCTGTTCTGATGCCTCGCCGCCGCAAATTTGCAAAATCAACTGGGTGGCATAATCAGAACCGGTAATATTGGACATCGGGTCAACCCAACGCTCATAGCGGTAGCGGGAATCCGAATCAATCTGGAACTTGCGGCCGGTGCGGGCAATGCAAACCGGCTCAAACAAAGCACTTTCCAAAAATACATTTACGGTATCTTCCGTGCAGCCCTTAGCAGCGCCGCCCATAATCCCGGCCAGACACTGAATACCCTCGTCATCGCATACGCCCAAAGATTTGTTGTCCAGCGCATACTCCTTCTCCTCCAGCGAAACAAACTTCTCGCCTTCATGAGCCATACGCACACAAATATTCCCTTTGAGCTTGTCGGCATCAAACACGTGCAGCGGACGCGCCAAATCATAGTTGATATAATTGGTAATATCCACCAGCGGAGAAATTGAACGCAAACCGATTGCCGTCAGGCGGTCGCGCATCCATTTTGGCGTTTCGGCATGATTATTCACACCGCGGATATAGCGGCCGACATAGGTCGGACAAGCCGATAAATCTTCAATTTTTACATCAATCGGACTCTTGAAACTGCTGTTTTGTTTGGAAATGTGCAAAGGTTTCAATGTTCCCAAACCGGCAGCCGCCAAATCTCTGGCCACGCCGTATACACCCAAACATTCGGCATGATTCGGCGTAATTGAAATATCAAATACCGGATCAACATTCAGCACCTCGGTTACCGGCACGCCGATTTTGGTATCTGCCGGCAGAGCGATAATCCCGCTGTGGTCTTCGCCGATACCCAGTTCTTTTTCCGAGCACATCATGCCAAAGCTTTCAACGCCTCGGATTTTGCCGACCTCAATTTTTTCGCCGAATGCCGGAATCATAACGCCGACATGCGCCAAAACGCCTACCATGCCCAATTCAACATTGGGAGCGCCGCAGACAATCTGCAAAACCTGTTTGCCGTCATTCACTTTCAGAACATGCAAATGGTCAGAGTCCGGATGATTTTGCACATCTTCAACTTTTGCGGTAACAAAGGCCTCTAATCCTTTGGCGGGATTAACAACTTCTTCAACCTCCAAACCGATTTTGGTCAGAGTCTCGGAAATCTCTTCAACACTTGCCTCTGTGTCCAAGTGTTCCTTAAGCCAAGATAATGTAAATTTCATCGTGCGGATCCTCCGTTATTGCTCAAACCGCCGGTCATTGAAGATGTATCCAACGGCACAAATCCATAATGTTTCAGCCAGCGAACATCAGATTCAAAGAATGTCCGCAAATCCGGAATGCCATATTTCAGCATTGCCAATCTGTCTAACCCTACGCCGAATGCAAAACCCTGATATTCGTCAGGATCGATTCCTCCGGCACGCAATACATTGGGATGAACCATACCGCAGCCCAAAATCTCCAGCCAATCATCGCCGGCACCGATTTTAAGTTCGGTTTTGCTCTTTTTGCAGCCGATATCCATTTCTGCAGAAGGTTCGGTAAACGGAAAATACGACGGACGGTAACGCACCGGCAGCTCATCTAACTCAAAGAATGCTTTTACAAAGTCATACAGGCAGCCTTTAAG
>JBNMLW010000203.1:0-2338 GCA_050875025.1 Alphaproteobacteria bacterium | reverse complement strand
TCAACCTGTATCTCCATTAACCACGTAATCTGCCACGGGATTCCCGATTATGAACGCAAGTTGGCCGATGGCGATATTGTTAATATCGACGTTACCGCCATTGTTGACGGTTGGTTTGGCGATACCAGCCGCATGTACTATGTCGGAGCGCCCAAAATCAAGGCCAAGCGTTTGTGCGAGGTAACTTATGAATGCATGATGCGCGGTATTGACGTTGTCCGCCCCGGCGCAAGGTAGGGCGATATCGGCGCCGTAATTGAGGAATGGGCGCACAAATACGGCTATTCGGTCGTTGATATGTTCTGCGGGCATGGCTTGGGGCAGGTGTTTCATGATGAACCCAATGTGCTGCATTGCGGCCGCAAAGGCACCGGCGCGCTGCTGGAAGAAGGTATGTTCTTTACCATTGAGCCGATGATAAACATTGGCAAGCCCGACGGCATCATTTTGCAAAACGGCTGGACCGCGGTTACCAGAGACAAGAGCCTGTCCGCTCAGTTTGAGCACTCTTTGGCGGTTACCAAAGACGGCTACGAGGTCTTTACTTATTCGCCCAAAGGCCTGGATAAACCACCTTATAAGCTGTAAGCAATGGCGGACTGCATGACAAAGAAAGATGCTCAGCCGGATTATATCGGCCATCGTGAACGCCTGCGGCAGAGGTTTTTGCTCGGCGGCGGGCATGATATGGCAGATTATGAGTTGTTGGAATTGGTGCTGACAATTGCTCTGCCGAGGAGAGATGTTAAACCGCTGGCCAAGCAATTGATTGCCAAGTTTGGCAGCTTTAGCGAAGTTATTAAAGCTCCGCTGGAGAATTTGGTTGAAGTAGCCGGTATTAAAGAACACACGGCAACAGTCCTGAAGATAATCAGCGTGGCCGCGGACAGGTGCAGTTGGCAGAGCCTGCAGTCTTTGGATGCGCCGATAATTCTTAATACCGATAGTCTGATTGATTATTGCCGTTCCACTATGTGCTATTCTGATGTTGAGGAATTGCGCCTGATATATCTGGATGCCAAACTGCACATTACCGGACAAGAAATATTACAGCGCGGCACAATCAACAGTGTGGCAATTCATCCGCGTGAAGTTGTCAAAGCGGCAATGAACAACAAAGCCTTTTCCATTATCATGGTGCACAATCATCCTTCCGGCAATGTCCAGCCCTCGCAGGCAGATATTGCCATGACTTTGCGTATCAAAGAGGCATGCGAAGCTATCGGCATCAAACTCTTGGAGCATTTAGTAATCAGCAAAACCGATTATTACAGCTTTGCCCAAAGCCTGCTTAAGCCGTAACACAGAGATAATAAGAAAGCACCCCGAGAGGCGCTTTTCTTTTAATTGGCGGATTTGATATAAGTTTCAATTAAATAGGTCAGATTGTTAGTGAACAGCTTTACGGAAATTGCCAACAGGATGATTCCGAAAAACTTTCTCACCATATAGATAATTCCGGCGCCCAGCCACTGTTCAATTTTCTTGGTGAGCTTCAGCACGGCATAGATAACTCCCATGTTGGCGCAGACGGCGATAAAAATATTAATATTGTCATATTGCGAGCGAATGGAAATCAGGGTCGTGAGCGCTCCGGCGCCGGCAATCAGCGGAAACACCACCGGAAAGAAGGTTGAATCCTTTGGCGCGTCATCGGTATCCTGAAAAATATGGATATCCAAAATCATCTCCAGAGCCATAACAAACACAATCAGCGAGCCGGCAATGGCAAATGAAGCAATATCAACGTTAAACAACGTCAGAAAAGCCTCTCCGACAAAGAAAAATACCACAAACATCATAAAAGAGAGCAGAGTGGCTTTGCCGGCATAAATTTTGCGTCCGCGTTTCCGCAAATCCAAAAAGATGGGCATAGAACCGATGATGTCGATAATCGCAAACAAAACAAAAAACGCGCTGATTGTCTGCTGTATGCTGAAATGTCCGAGCATTTACATAATCCTTTGTTGATTAATTAAGAATGAGCCGACTATATCACCCTTTGTCCTAAAGGCAAGAGGAATTAAAGGTATTGTTATTAACGGATAATTTTGCAATTTTGCAAAAAATGCTTGCAAAATAAAATTATTCGGCTAAATATAAACCCATTGTTGGGCGGGACTTAGCTCAGCCTGGTAGAGCGCTTGCTTTGGGAGCAAGATGCCGTTGGTTCGAATCCAATAGTCCCGACCATGTACAGGTACTAGTGGTTTTGTCACTATTGGATAAGAACCAACGGGCGTTGGTTCGACTACAAGAACTTTAGTAATCCAATAGTCCCGACCGGTATATCTTGGTCCCGTAGCTCAGCTGGATAGAGCAACAGCCTTCTAAGCTG
>JBNMLW010000202.1:0-2339 GCA_050875025.1 Alphaproteobacteria bacterium | reverse complement strand
GTCAAGCTGGGTAATGACAGTTAGGGGTGGTTAACAGACAAGGTGCTGTGTCATACAGAGCAGGCGAGCGGAATGCGCACTATCACGAACAACAAAACATCACCCAAACGCCTTGCTGTTAAGCAAGGCGTTTTTTGAGGCTGATTAGAAAGAGCAGCTATAAGTTCTAGTGCAATTAGCACTTTCTGCTCCACCATCGCAATCAATAGTATTTACTCCGTTTCCTTCTGTTTCATCACAATATTTGACTTCACATACATCTGTATAATCGACGTTGAAATTGGTGTTACAGTTTTCCTCATTACCAACGTAAGAATATTCATCAGAACCTTTGCACATCAGACCTACAACAACACTATATTTCACCGGTTTGTTATCATCACCCAGATACTCAGATAACATAAAATCTAAAGAGCTAGAGTATGTACTTGAAGCTTCTTTCTGTATTTGTGCGATTCTTAAATCGCGAGCCACTTCAATGGTTGGGCTAGCTTTTTCAGATATGTACATATACTTAATATCTGTCGTAACATAGAATCCCAAGGAACTATTCACATTAGAAACTGAACTAAAAACAAGTTTAGGATGTTTGGTTACCGAACTATCATTGGCGCAAGGCGGCAACGATGATGCCTCACGGAAATATACGTTAGACATACTGGTCACAGACTTCGTAAACGAAACATCCTGTGTTAAGTAATAAGTTGCATGCGCCATTGTTGTGTAAGTACCGCTGGTAAGTTTTGTTCCCCCCCGCCTTTTTAATTGCTTCATCACAAGTAATAGTCTTTTTAGCCATACAGATACTTGCGTCTGCAGAGCAGTATGAAGTACATGTTTCTAAGCTTGGGTCAACCGTGACTGCACCGGGCAGGGATCAACCTTAGCCGTCAAGACAGTTTCTACCGCATTGACCAAATCCTGCATGGTGTCAATTAATATGGGATCCATCTCATAAGTATTTTTGCAGCTGTCGTATGCAAAACTAGCGGAACAAATTGAGCAGTCATAACACTCTAAGCCTGGGTCAGAAACCGTGGCACGGCTGCACTCCGTTCCGCTCGGGCGGTCAGCCGCGCTGTAATAACCATAGGTGGAACAAGAAATTCCGGCGCTGTTGCCGTTGTTGTCATTAATCCGGTTATAAGTCGGAAGACCCTCTTGATAATCCGGCAGATAATAGGTGCGCGCAACCGCATTGTCCGCAAAACTTATGCTCCCTATTAATATGTATACTGCCAAAAATTTGTTCATGTTCGGAACCTTGAATACTATACGCAATATTACTATTATAGCGGTTTTGTATATATAATCAACACAAAATTGAGAGGTTTTGACAAAATAAACGCGGCAGATGTTAATAAATTTAAAAACTGCTGAAATTTATTTGAAAGCGTTTTATATTAAGAGGCAAAAGGAAAGGGGCTCTCGTGTCTGAAGTAACCGATAACATATTGCAGGAAGTGGAAAAACTGGAAACCGCCGCTTATTATGGCAAGGTGACTGGCGTGCAGGGGCTGTTTATCGAAGTCAGCGGCATTCCCTCCGGGCTGTCCATCGGCGACCGCTGCGATGTTGTTAACAACAACGGCAAGAATGTTGCCTGCGAGGT
This sequence comes from Alphaproteobacteria bacterium, assembly GCA_050875025.1. GTDB lineage: Bacteria > Pseudomonadota > Alphaproteobacteria > RF32 > CAG-239 > CAZU01. Next base: position 727 of record JBNMLW010000202.1, on the reverse strand, counting down.
GGTTAGTTTTAAGGAAGACAAGCTGTTGCTGATGCCCTACGGCTCTTTGGAGGGGATCGGGCTCGGCTGCCGGGTTGAGGTGGAAGATGCCCACCCGGTGATATATCCGCACCGCTCCTGGCTGGGGCGCATTGTCAATGCCTTTGGCGAGGCTATAGACGGCAAAGGCCCGCTGATTAAGGGCAATAAGCCGTATTTTATCAAGTCATCTCCGCCGCCGGCGCAGTTCCGCGACCGCGTCAAAGGCAAAGTTGATTTGGGCGTTAAGGCGGTTAATACCTTTCTTACTATCTGCAAAGGCCAGCGTATGGGCATTTTTGCCGGCTCCGGCGTGGGCAAATCTACTCTGATGTCGATGATGGCGCGGCATACCAGTTCCGATGTCTCGGTTATCGGGTTGATTGGCGAGCGCGGGAGAGAGGCCAAAGAGTTTGTGGAAGATGTTTTGGGCGCCGAAGGGTTGGAGAAATCGGTATTGGTGCTGGCCACTTCTGACGAGAGCCCATTGCTCCGCCGCCAGGCCGCTTATGTAACTATGGCTATTGCCGAATATTTCCGCGATGAGAACAAAGACGTGCTCTGCATGATGGACTCTATTACCCGTTTTGCCATGGCGCAGCGGGAGATTGCCCTTTCTATCGGCGAGCCGCCGGCTTCCCAAGGCTATACTCCGAGCGTATTCTCAGAGCTGCCGCGTTTGTTGGAGCGGGCAGGGCCGGGCTCCGGC
>JBNMLW010000201.1:0-2412 GCA_050875025.1 Alphaproteobacteria bacterium | reverse complement strand
GTATCAACACCGCCGCTGATAAAATATCGGAACCTTCGCATTCCAAGTCAGCTTCTGACCTGCCTGTTATGCTATATCAACATTTTATATATTTCAAGCGCTAATTTTTTTACAAAATATATGGCTCAAAAGTCCAAATGCCGCTTGCAACCATACAGCTATCTTACTATAATGCGGGCAATAATAAAATCTGGATAAAAGGATATAACCATGCTGCCTTGCAGAGCTAAACTTCAGTATGTATTGTTTGATTGGGACGGCACTTTGGCCGATAACGCCGAGGTTGTCCGCAGTTCGGTAGAGCAGGTGCTTGCCGAATACGGACTGCCGGATTGGGAGGCTATGAAATCACGCCGTGACCCCAAGTTGTCGTTATGGGATAATTTTGCCAATTTATTTGGTGACAAATCCATTCAGGCTTATGACCGCTATTTGCAGATTTATAAGCAGGCAACTCCGCGCCTGCTTAAGTCTTTTGCCGGAGCTCAAGAGGTGTTGGACTTTTTGCGCGAGGATGGGATAGATGTTATGATTATGACCAACAAAGACCGTCGTTTGCTGGATATTGAGCTGCCAATGCTGTATAACCCCGATATCTTTTCTCGTATTGTTTGCGCGCATGAGGCTCCGCGCGATAAACCATATCCGGAACATATTATCTACGCCTTGCGCGGGCTTTTGACGCCGGCCGAAATTAATCCGCAGGTTGTCTGGATGGTTGGCGACAGCAATCAGGATAGCGATTGTGCTTTGGCTGCCGGAGCTTTGGCCGTAAGGGTAAATTCTCCGTTGTTCGGCAATGAGGGCAGCTTAAATCCGAGTGTTAATTATTTTGCTGACTTTGCCGATTTTCTGGCGGCAATGCGAAAGGAATAACTCATGCCCGACAATTATGAAACCGAAGGCGGCCATTGGCTGAAATATTCAATTTTTGGCGCGCTTGCCATTGCGTTTGTTTTGCTTAATTTCTTTTTTGTCCGGCGCTATGTTTCCTCAAATTCCAGCCTTATAAATAATTACTCTTTGAGTGATGAGGATATCAACACCGTGCGCGATACTGCCGTTGCCGGGTTGTTCTATCCGGCCGACTACTACCAGTTGGAAAGCAGTGTAAAAGGATATCTGCAAACTGCCGAGCCGAAAATGAGCAAGCGTCCGCACATTATTGTGGTGCCGCACGCCGGCTATATGTATTCCGCCAAAGTTGCCGCCAAAGCCTATCAACACCTGTTGCCTTTTGCTCAAGAAATAAAAAAAGTTATTCTGGTCGGGCCGGCGCATCAGGTTGCGCTCAAAGGCGCGGCGCTGTCTTCAGCCACAGATTTCAAAACTCCGCTCGGACTTGTGCCGACCGATAAAGAGCTCACTTCATCGCTGGCGGCTCTGCCTGAATTTAAGATAAGCGATAAGGCTCATAAAAATGAACATTCGTTGGAAGTTCAATTGCCGTTTTTGCAAAAAACGCTCAATCGTTTTTCGATTGTTCCGATAGTCTATGGCCGGATTGAGCCCGATAAGCTTGCCGCAGCCTTGCGTCCGTATCTGCTCCGTAATGATACTTTGCTGGTGATTTCTGCCGATTTATCGCACTATTTGGATAATGATTCTGCACAGGCGGTTGATAATGTTACGGCACAGATGGTTGCCTCCGGCCGGCCTCTGGCAGACCATCAATCTTGCGGTGCTATCGGCATTAATACCGCTATGTTGTTGGCCAAATCAGCCGGATTACATCCTCAATTGCTGGATATGGCTAATTCCGGCGATGCTAACGGTAATATGGATAGCGTGGTTGGTTATGCCTCTTGGATGTTTACCGAACCGGAATCTGCTAAACCGGTATTGTCTCCGTTGGAGCAGGAAGTCGAAAATCTGAGTAATTTTGCTCGCCATAACCGTGAGAATATCCTCAAAATTGTTTCATCCGCCCTGGAATCCGCCGTCCAAGGCAAACATTATGAGCCTTCGCGCGATGACTATCCCGATGTGATGTTTGATAAAGGCGCCGCTTTTGTAACTCTCACTCTTAACGGCGAGCTGCGCGGCTGTGTCGGTTCTCTGCTGCCTCATCGGGCAATTGCGCTGGATATGGCAGAAAATGCCTATGCGGCGGCCAGAGAAGATTCCCGCTTTGCTCCGCTGACGGCCGACGAGTTGAAAAATATTAAGTACAGCATATCTTTGCTCAGCGGATATGAACCGGTTTCTTTCGCCAATGAAGAAGATTTGCTGGCCAAAATTTCCGCCGGAACAGACGGGCTTGTGCTGCGCGACGGCGATAGGCAAGGGGTGTTTTTGCCCTCTGTCTGGAAGCAGTTTCCCGACAAAAAAGAGTTTCTTAATAATCTGAAAATCAAGGCCGGCCTAAGCCCTTCTTATTGGTCGCCCAAAGTTAAAATATTTAAATTTCGT
>JBNMLW010000200.1:0-2419 GCA_050875025.1 Alphaproteobacteria bacterium | reverse complement strand
GAGGTATAGCGAGGTTCCTGATAGCGGGGAAGCTCATCTTCTTCTGAGGCGGGAAACCAGCTGGAGCAGCCGGAAATAAGAACCGAAAGTGCCAAAACCGGCAATATTTTTCTAAAGTTAATCATGGTTTTTCATCCATTGTCTGAATACACAAAAGGAGTCCTCATACTAAGAACTCCTCCCAACATATTATAGATTGATTAAAAACTGGTTAAACTATTGCTTGCGGACTTCTCCACGTTCAAAACTGTATTTTTCGCCGCAAAAATTGCAGGTAGCAGTAATTCTTCCGCCTTCAACCATGGCATCTACATCATCTTCGGAAAAAGTCTGCAGAGTTTGCAGCAATTTATCGCGCGAGCAGCGGCAACCAAAAGTATATTCTCTGGAATGAGAAATTTGCAGTTTGTTGCCATGAAACAGGCGAGTGAGAATTTCTTCGGAACTCAAATCGGCATTAAATATCTCGTTTTCGTTCAGGGATTCCATAAAGACTTTGGCCTCGTTCCAGGTTTCAGCCTGCTCTTCGGGCGAGAGTTCTGAGCCTTTGGACGGCAATTTTTGCAGCATGATGCCGCCGGCGCTCCAAGATGAAGATTCTCCTTCCGGGGCTTTTAGGAACAGTTTAATATCAGTATCAATTTGCTCAGACTGCTTAAAATAGCGCAGAGCGCATTCGGTCAGGTTTTTGCCCTGTAGTTCTACCATGCCTTGATAAAGTTCGGTATCTTTGCCCTGATCAACCGTAAAGGCCAAAATTCCGCCGCCCAAAAGGTGAGGAGCCGCCTCTATCTCATCAGTAGTCTTGCGCAGCTTTTGACTCTGTTTCAGGTGCTCTTCATCATAGCGGGCGCAAGCGCGGATGCGTCCGTCAGAGGTGACATCGACAACAACCAGAGAAATTACGCCGTTGCTTTGAATTTGCAAAGTGAATAACCCGTCATATTTGAGCTGGCTGGCCAGCATGGCGCCTAACACAGTGCTCTCTGCCACTACGGCGGCAACCGGTTTGGGGTAGCAATGCCTGCCGAGAATGGTGTTAACCACCTCATGCAGGCGGATTAGGCGTCCCTGATATACGCCGTTTTCAATAAAAAACGAGGTACAATTATCAAAAGATGTTGTCATTGCATATTTTTCCTTTAAGTATTAAATATATATCAAGTGTATAAACCTGTTGAGGAGTTTTTTCAAGTGGCGGATATGGAAAACGGTCAGAAAAACATTAGAGTTATGCGCAAAATGACCAAGCAGCGGATTAAAAATATTGCGCTCTATTATCTGAAACGTTTTGAATCTTCAGTGGCAAACCTGCGCAGCGTATTGCGCCGCCGGGTTAATGATTATGCGTATCATACTCCTGATTTTGCCAAGCAGGAAGCCTATGACTGGATAGAAGAAATCTTGGAAGATTTCCAGCGGGTAGGGTATGTTGATGACGTGCGTTTCAGCGAGCTTAAAATTAAAGATTATTTAGCCGCCGGAAAATCTCCCCGCTATATTCAGGGCAAACTGCGCGAAAAAGGAATCGATGAGAATCTGATTGAAAAACTGATGTCGGAACAAGAGTTTGATCCGTTTGACTCCGCACTGCGGCTGGCGCGTAAAAAGCATATCGGCCCTTATAGTCCGAGTGAAGAAATCCGCAATGAGCGCCGTTCCAAAGATTTGGCAATTTTGGTGCGCGCGGGGTTTGATTATGATATTGCTGTGCAGGTGCTGGAAACTAAAGCTGATTAGTACCAAACTTTGCTTAAATATAATCCGCAGGCCGGAGCGGTGGGGCCGGCGGCTTTGCGGTCTTTGGCCTCAAGAATTTTTAAGATATCTTCCGGTTTAAGATGCCCGTCGCCAACCAATTTGAGCGTTCCAACCATGTTGCGCACTTGATGATGCAAAAAAGAGCGCGCCTCAACTTCAAAAATGATTTCCTCGCCGCGAGTACTGATTTCTAAGTTATCCAAAGTTTTTATCGGCGATTTTGCTTGGCATGCAGCAGCGCGAAATGAACTGAAGTCATGGTGCCCGAGCAAATACTGCGCGGCCTGGCGCATTTTTTCAACATCCAGTTCCACCGGAACCCACCAAACCCGATCTTTCTCTAAAATTGAAGGGGCGCGGCGGTTAAGAATCCGGTAAATGTAGCCTCTTCCTTGAGCTGAGAAACGTGCATTAAAACTTTCCGGCACAACCTCTGCCGCAATTACCACAACCGGAGCCTCTAAATCCCGCAAATGAAAATTTAGGGCATCGCGCAATTTCCAATCAACCATTTCCCGCTCCAAGTCAAAGTGAGCAACCTGACCCAAAGCATGGACACCGGCGTCGGTTCGGCCTGCGCCTTGAACTTCTATAAATCGGGTTGTGGCGGGAGCCTGCTGCGCCGATCCGGTGCTCAGGTCCTCACGTACCTCATTGT
>JBNMLW010000199.1:0-2421 GCA_050875025.1 Alphaproteobacteria bacterium | reverse complement strand
CATTTTTACGAAGAACTGCTCAATCGCGCTAAACCGAAAATGGTTGCGGTAACAGCCGTTATGCGTAAATTGGTTGTGTTGTTGAACGCAAAAACTAAACCCCTTTGTGCATAACTTTTTTAACTGGGTTGATGACCTTGCCTTTTGGGTGGTCTGTGTTTTAACTGGGTTGATGACAATAGAATGGATTGTTTTGTTCGTGTCCAGTAGGAAATTAGGCTGCAGATAATAAAAAAACAGCTCTGTTTTAAGGTTATAAAACAGAGCTGTTTTTGTAATTTAGATTAAATTAGGCGGCGCATTCTTTGAGAATTTTGCAGCAATAATCTCTGAGTTCAGGATCTTCCATCAGGCTCAGGCGCAAGTTGGATTTTTCGAGCTCTTTATTGGTGCCGCAGTCAAAGCGTTCAATATCGCATATAGCGCCGGTTAATTTGATTCCGCGTTTGGCGGCCAGCCCCATTGCGTCAGCAAGGTTAATCTCGCCGTTGGTGCCTTTGCTGACTTCCGGCAAGATATTCATAATCTCGTTGGGCAAAATATAGGGTCCGAGGCTGCCGAAGTTTGAAGGAATCTTGTCTTTAGCCGGTTTTTCAATTTTGCCGGTGGCGTGCACAACATTGCCTTCCTGAACGGCGCCTTCCAAAACGCCATAACGGACAATTTCTTCATCCGGGAAAACTTGGACATGATCAACCATGCCGCCGTATCTTTGGTAAACATCAAGCAGTTGAGCCAAAATACCTTTACCGCCGTGAGTGTTGACATATACGTCGTCCGCCCACATAACAATAAAGTCACGGTCACCAACCAACTCTTTGGCCATCAGTACGGCATGGCCGTTGCCTTTGGGTTCTTTTTGCTCGGCAAAAGAGAACTTCATTCCGGCAGGGATAATATCTTGAACCACCTTGAGCAAATCAAGCTTGCCTTTTTCCCGCAGGTGGTTTTCCAACCACGGATAAGGCGAAAAATGTTTTTCGAACAGGCCTTTGCAAGATTGGTCACTATAGATGAAAATAACTTCTTTAATGCCGATTTCTTTGCAGGAATCAATGGCATATTGAATAATCGGTTTGCTGTGCAGAGTTAAAAAACCTTTGTGCAAAGCTTTGGTTGAAGGAAGATTGCGGGTTGATAATCCGGCGACCGGAATAATACAAACTTCAGGCTTCTTGAGCATATCATAAAACTCCAAATAATAGTTATTATGCCTGCCAATATATATTACAAATTTCAATTCGACAAGTCTAATTAACCCTTATGCGCCCTTTTTTCACAACGTTTTTGCTGCCGGAGGGAGCAGAGGTTTCAACTTTGGCTTTGGGCTTAGAAAAATCAAGCACTTTGACTTCTTGTTCTTCCGTCAGCTCTTCGGCTTTTTCAATCTCTTCAATATTTCGGCGTACCGTAACGGTGCGGCCGCTTTTTTTGATGCTGATTGAACCGGTGTTTTCCTCAAGTTTGCGCTGGACTTCTTCGCTTCTTAATTTGGCGGCATAGGCTTCTTCCTGCGCGGCAACTTTCTTTTCGGTATAGTCGCGGTATTCGGAAATGCTGTTTTCCAGCTCCTGCAACGCCTTCTCATCGAAGGAACGGCGCGGCTGTGCGCGGTTTGGTTCAATGCGTCTGAGCGGCAAATTGCGGAATCCATTTTTCGGACGAACCGGCTCTGCGCTCGTCGGCGGTACAGCCGGATCCAGATTTTCTTCCCCAAACAGTGCGGAGAGACCGCGTCCCAGACTTCTATTTGCCATACGTTTCTCCTCTCTCACGCTTCATTTCTTCTGAGGAATTCCTGTGCCAGTGCCATATATGCCTCTGCGCCGCGGCAGTAGCGGTCGTATGCGGTAATCGGCTCACCGTGGCTCGGTGCCTCAGACAGGCGGACATTGCGCGGTACCACCGTCGCAAAGACCTTTTTGCCAAAGTGGCGCTTGACTTCCTCCACCACCTGAATGGACAGATTGGTGCGGCCGTCAAACATCGTGAGCAGCACACCCTCCATGCGGATGTTCTCATTGAGGCCGCGCTGTACGGCGCGAACCGTCGTCATCAGCTGCGTCAGGCCTTCCAGCGCATAGTACTCGCACTGAAGCGGCACCAAAAATGAATCCGCTGCACACAGAGAATTAAGTGTCAGCAGTCCCAGAGACGGCGGACAGTCAATGAAAATATAATCATAGTCATCGCGAACCTGATCGAGCACCATCTTGAGCCGATACTCGCGGCGATCCATCTCAATCATGTCGATCTCTGCACCGGCAAGATTGACATTCGCGCCGATCACATCGACCCACTTGGTCTTGATAATTCCTTCTTCCACCGGCGCGTCACAGACAGTCAGCTCATACACGCTGGTCTTAAGGGAGCGCGGGTCAATACCAAAACCGGAAGTCGCATTGCCCTGCGGGTCAAAAT
>JBNMLW010000198.1:0-2435 GCA_050875025.1 Alphaproteobacteria bacterium | reverse complement strand
GAGTATCGGTGCACCAAATTTGCACATTATCAGAGATCATGGCATTTTCACCGATAACGATTTGCGAATTATCTTCACACATCATAAAACGGGCATCACAACAACCGGAACCGTCGCCAATGCTCAAAGCGCACCCTTCGACCGGAGTTTTGGGAAGCCCAATCTGCATAACAGCATTAAGCAAAGACATATTGCCGATTTTCACGGTATTGCCGTCGCCGATAATTTTAATGGTCAGGCTGCTTTTGCGGGAGGAAATCTGCCCGATTTTAATAACGTTTCCTTTGCCTTTAACACTGATTTTAAGGCGCTTAAAACTTTTGCTGTCGGCACAGTGGAACGTATTGCCGGAAGCAATTTTGATTGTTTTGTTCAGCCCCAGCCCGCGGATAACTTTCTGCAGGATATTCATCAGTGATTTTCCTTAAGCTGTTTGACAATACTGATAAAGTGCTCGCCGCGCTCCATAAAGTTTTTATAATAGCCAAAACTTGGCGCAGTGGGAGAAAACAGAACCAAGTGCCCGCCGGCTTTTTTAACCTCATCAAAGGCAGCTTTAACCGCATGCTCCAAGGTATCGGTTTCAATCAGCTTAAAGTCCGGGCGGGTTACCACCTGGCGGATGGTATCGGCAATTTGCGGGCCGCACTGGAACAACGTCACAACCGCCTTTACTTTGGGATTGTGCTCAACAGTTTGGGCATATTGCCGATAATCCTGCTGATTTTCGATACCGCCTGAGATAACGGCCATACCGTCTTCAAAGCTTTGCATAGCGCTGATTGCCGCTTCCGGCGCGGTAGAAATGCTGTCATTGATAAACAACACGCCGTCAACCGTATCAACTTTTTGCAGGCGGTGCGGCAGCGGTTCAAAGGTTTTGAGAGTTTGCGCCGCTTGGCGGAAGTCCAAACCCAATTGCTCGACAATCGTCATTACTCCGGCCAAATTATCCATATTGTGGTTGCCGCTGATTTTGAGTTCATCAATACTCAGCAACAACTCGTCTTTATAATAAAGGCTTTTGCCGTTGGCATGGAAACCGGCCGGCTCGCCATAATATATAACGTTGGGCAAATTGCGGCAGTATTCCACCAATTGGGCATTATTGCGGTTGACAATACAGATATCGCCCTCCTTTTGGTTGGCGGCCAAATGAACCTTATCCCGACAATAGTTGTCGTGCCCGCCGTGCCAATCAGTATGCACCGAAAACAGGTTGGTAAACATAACAATATTGGGAGAAACACTCAAATCGCTGGCCTGATAGCTGGAAAACTCGCAAACCATATAGTCATGCTCAGTATCCAAAAGTTCTATCAGCGGTTTGCCGATATTGCCGCCCAATCCGGCATCCAGTCCCATATTGCGCAACATGTGAAACAACATGCTGACGCTGGTGCTTTTGCCCTTGGAGCCGCTGATGCCGATAACTTTGGTATGCGGATGGTTGGCGCGCATTTCATCCAAAAAGATATCGGAACAGGAGGTGATTTTAATGCCGGCAGCTTTGGCCTGCCGCATCTCCGGCTTATAGATGCTGACGCCGGGAGAACGGATAATGACATCGGCTTTGGCAATAACCTCAGCAAATTTATCTGCTCCGTCATTATCATTATACACCATAATGTTGTTGGTAATCTTATGAGCCTCAAAGTAGGATTTGGCGGCCTGCCCCTCTGATCCCATGCCCCAAATGGCAATATTTTTGTTCAGCAAATCTTTAATCAGCATTCTTTTTTCCTCTCTTTTTGGAAGCATAGAACATATCCTGTGTCTCCTCAGCAACCGAACTACCGGTGTGAACAACCAACTGATTGAACGGAATCTCAATTCCTTCTTCATTAAAGCGGCGGTTTATCTCATAGCGCAAGTCGCTGGGGATAGTCCACCCCGACCAAATATCGCTGGTATAGCAGCGGAGTTCAAAATCCAGACTGCTGGAACCAAAATCCTTAAACAAAACATAAGGCTCCGGCTTGCGCAAAACTTTCTTATGGGCAGCCGCGCACTCCAGCAAAATCTGTTTAACTTTGGCAGTATCAGAACCATAGGCCACGCCGACGGTAACCGACTGGCGCGACCAGTTATTGCCGTGAGTAAGGTTGGTAACCGTGGTTGAGAGCAGATTGGCATTGGGAATAATCAAACTGGTCTTGCGGAAAGTTTCAACTTCGGTAGAGCGGATATTAATCTGTTTAATACGCCCCTCCTCGCCGTTAATCACTACCCAGTCGCCGACTTTTACCGGACGTTCAAACAACAGGATAATACCGGAAACAAAGTTGTTTACCACATTCTGCAAGCCAAGACCGATACCAACGGAAAGAGCACCGGCAACCAAGGCCAGGCTGGTGAGGTTTCCGCCCATTATCACTATCGCCAACAGCGCCGAGGCCACATATCCGACCGAGGAGAATCCGGAGGCCAGCGAG
>JBNMLW010000197.1:0-2438 GCA_050875025.1 Alphaproteobacteria bacterium | reverse complement strand
GAATTTAAATATCTAAGGAGAAAATAATGTTCATAAGTTCAGCTTTTGCCGCAGCCGAAGCGACTGCCGCACAGGCCTCCACCTCCACTATGGGAATGATTACCCAGCTGGTGTTGATTATGGCCGTGTTCTACATCTTTTTAATCCGCCCGCAGCAAAAAAAGATGAAACAGCACGAACAATTGCTGCAGACAATTAAAAAAGGCGACAGAATTATTACCGGCGGCGGTATGATTGCTAAAGTTTTGGACGCGTCCGACCCTTATGAACTGACTGTAGAAATTTCTGCCGGAGTGGTTGTTAAAGTATATCGCGCCACTGTCCGCGATTTGGTTGACGAGGCGGTCAAACAAGAGCCGAAATCTGCCAACAACAATAAAAAATCCAAAAAATAATTAAGGTATTTGCAATGTATAAACTTTCCAGATCCCGCGTGATTATGATTGGCGCCATTTGCGCGCTCGGCATATTTTTTGCCGTTCCCAACATAATCGGCAATACCGACAAGCTGCCTTCGTGGTGGCAGCCGGTTAACCTCGGCCTTGACCTGCAAGGCGGTTCCAACCTCTTGTTGGAAGTAAAAATTGACGATGTGCTGAAAGAGCGGATGTCTTCAATTGAAGATTCTGCCCGCCAGCTGTTGCGCGAAAACCGCATCAGATATCAGAATCTGAGCGCCGGCGCCGATGCCGTCAAAGTAAAAATTGACAACATCAATGCCCGCAGCAAAGCCGCCAACTTGTTCAAGAAAATTGACACCGGCATTGACGTGACTGAAGATGCCGACGGCACGTTGGAAATTAAATATAACGAGGTAGAGCTCAACAAACTCAAAATGAGAGTGGTTGACCAGTCAACTGAGATTGTCCGCCGCCGTATTGACGAGCTCGGCACCAAAGAGCCGGTAATTCAAAGCCAAGGCAGCAACCGTATTGTGGTTCAGCTGCCGGGGCTGCAGAATCCGGAATACGTAAAGACTTTGCTCGGCAAAACCGCCAAGATGTCTTTCCACCTGGTTGACAGCCGCTCCACCGCGGCTGACGCGCGCCGCGGCAAGCTGGCGGCTACCTCCCGTCTGGTTCAGGGCTCTATGGGCGAAACATACGTTATCAGTCGCAAGCCGGTTGTCGGCGGCGAGAATCTGGTTGACGCACAGCCGTCTTTCCAAGAAGGCCAGCCGGTAGTTAGCTTTAAGTTCAATTCTCTCGGCGGCAAAAAGTTTGGCGAGGCAACCAAAAACAATGTCGGCGAAAGACTGGCAATCGTGCTGGATAATGAAGTTATCTCCGCGCCGACTATTCAGACCGCAATTTTGGGCGGCAGCGGCGTTATCACCGGCAACTTTACCGTAAAATCAGCCAATGATTTGGCTTTGCTGCTGCGCTCCGGTGCTCTGCCTGCTCCGCTTGAGGTGCTGGAAGAACGCACCGTCGGCGCCGGCTTGGGCGCGGATTCGATCCGAGAGGGCATTGTGGCCTCAATCATCGGGTTGATTGCGGTTGTTGCCTTTATGGTTGCCGCATACGGTTTGTTTGGCGTATTTACCACTGCTACCGTATTTATGAACCTGTTTTTGATGCTCGGCGTATTGAGCTTTATGGGAGCAACCCTCACCCTGCCTGGTATTGCCGGTATTATCCTGACAATCGGTATGGCGGTTGATGCCAACGTGCTTATCTTTGAGCGCATGCGTGAAGAAGTTAAGGCCGGACGCTCCACCCGCGATGCCGCTGATGCCGGATTTACGGAAGCATGGGCAACAATTGTCGACTCCAACCTGACAACCCTGGTGGCCGCATTTGTATTGTTCTACTTTGGTAGCGGACCGGTACGCGGATTTGCCGTTACTTTGGCGGTTGGTATTGCAACCTCAATGTTTACTTCGGTTACGGTTACCAGACTGATTATCACCTGGTGGCTGAACAAATACAAACCGACCAAACTGCCAATTTAGTATAAGGATATTGTATCATGATGAAGATTTTTAAATGGGTTACCAAAGATACAACCATTGACTTTATGGGAGCGCGCAAGCTCACTTATGCCCTTTCGGCTTTGCTGATTGCCTTTTCAATTGCCAGCATGGCAATTAAGGGCTTTAACTACGGCATTGACTTTTCGGGCGGCATTTTGATGGAGCTCAAGAGCGAAAACAAGATTGATGTGGAAGCTCTGCGCAAACAGCTCTCGGTAGTCGACTTGGACGAGATTAACCTCCAGAGCATCGGCGAAACCGGCGATGAAGTTGTTTTGCGCGCCCAAGCCAAGAGTTTGGATGAAAAACAGCAGATGGCCGTGGTTAACCAGATTAAAGCCACTTTGGGCAGCGATTATGAATATCGCCGCGTTGAACTTGTTGGACCGCAAGTCGGCGATGAGCTGAAAAAAGCCGGCGTGATTGCCTCGGTGATTGCCGTATTGGCGATTTCGGCCTATAT
>JBNMLW010000196.1:0-2445 GCA_050875025.1 Alphaproteobacteria bacterium | reverse complement strand
TTTGGTAGAATTTAATCAGTCCGACTATCAGAAACTTCATTTTTGCCGTTTCTCTGAGCTTCAATATCGCGCAAAGCCTTTGTCATATCTGACTTCAGCTTGGCAAAATCAACATCGGCAGTATTATATCTGCCAATCAAAACATAGTCCATGCCGGGCAGCGCGTTATCGGCAAAGCATTGTGCCGCCGCCGCGCGCAACCGGCGCTTAACCAAATTGCGGACATGGGCTTTGCCTAGTTTTTTTGTGGCGGTAAAACCCAAATAGCAACCGTTTTCCAACACCGGTTTTACGGGCGTGGATAAACTTTGAGCCGCCTGCAGAATCAAACTCGGCGTAACCGATTTTAATCCTCTGGCGGCTCTGACGAAATCTTTTCTTTTTTTTAAGATAAGAACTTTCATCTTTTAGGCCGAAAGTTTTTTACGGCCTCTTGCTCTGCGTGCAGACAAAACTTTGCGTCCGCCGGCGGTAGCCATGCGGGTGCGGAAGCCGTGACGGCGAGCTCTTACCAATTTACTCGGCTGATAGGTACGTTTCATATTTTTTCTCCGGTTAGTCAGGCTGTTAGCCTGTTATTTGTTTTATTTAAAGTTCCACCATGGAACTCTCGGACGCTTGTTTTATAAACGCAAAACTCCTTGCTGTCAACCCCCAAATTACAAACAATTTCCGCCTCTTAGGATTGCCTCGGCGGCCGGAGTATAGCTGCCGTCTGCCTCGTGAATAACCAATTCCGGCGCAATCGAGAGCGGGGCGCGGGAGTCCTTCTTGGCGCGGACAATGATGCGTTTGGCATCAAGCCCGGCTTTGGAATAAAACGGAAAAATGCGGATTTCTCCCATGCGGCCGGAAACAGCCGCCAAAATTTCGGCCAGCGCCTCAGCGCGGTTGACCATATACAAATATCCTTGCGGGCGCACCATCTTAATGCAGAGGTTTATCCAGCCGCTCAGGTCGCCATGGCTGAAGGTATGCGCAGTTGCTTTGCCGAACTTGGGAGATGTCGGCATTGTATTTTCAAAATACGGGGGATTGCTCACCACGTGGGCAAAAGAGCAAAACGGCAGCGGGCGTTCAAAAATATCCCGATTAATGTAATGCAGTTTGGCAAAACCGTTGGCCTGCGCGCTCTTGTTTGCCAGTTCGGCCAATTCTGGCTGAATTTCCACTCCGGTTATATCATTTTCTCTGAACCTGTCGGCAATGCACAAGCTTACCGCGCCGGTGCCGGAGCCGATATCCAGAATATTGTCTTGCGGACGCACGTTTTTGACCGCCGCCGCCAACAGCACCGCATCAATTGCCGCCCGATAACCTTCGTTGGGCTGAAAAATCTTTATTCTCTTGTCTAATAAATAATCTTCGCTATAATCGGCCATAAACTTGCTCCTCTGCGAGCATTGTACTCAAAAATAAAAAAAATACAATAACGGAGAACAACGTTGACTTTCTTGGAAATATGGTTTTTGGCTCTGGCCTTGTCGGTAGATGCCTTTGTTGTGGCTTTTTCTTATGGCTTGGCTATCAAAAAGAAAAAAGGCAAATCTGCTCTGCAGATAGCCTCTTCAACCGGTTTGGGACAATTTGTAATGCCGGTTTTGGGCTGGTACGGCGCCCGCACTATTTATCATCAGATAGAGCAGATCGACCATTGGATTGCATTTTTTGTATTTTTGATGCTGGGGCTTAAGGTTATCAGCGATTCCCTGCGTGAGGATGAATGCCCGGAGAAATTAAGCAAAACTTTATCTCTAAAGGTTTTGTTTATGATTGGCGTGGCCACCTCCATAGATGCTTTTGTCAGCGGCTCCATGCTCTATTTTGTGCAGGCGCCGGCCTGGAGCTCTGCCGCCCTAATCGGTATAACCACTTTTGTTTGCTCAATTATCGGGTTTAATTTCTGCCGCATGTTCAAAAAGTTTCCTACCCGCTGGCTGGAAATTTCTTCCGGAATTATTCTCATTGGTTTAGGCGCAAAGATTTTGTATGAGCATTTATCGGCATAAAACACTGGACAAATCTTAGAAAAAACAATACAATATCTACATAAATTTATTATTAACCTATTAAACAAAATTGCTTTATGAATTTAAAAACGGACGAAAAGAAAGTTAAACGTCTCTATTTTAGCTTATGTTTGGGATGTGTTCTGATTTTGGCAGTCGCTGTTGCTTTGGCAATGTGCGGATTTGTGGAAATCGCGTGTTTTCTGGCAATTATGATGCTGTTTTTGGGCATTTGCGGATTAGTGCTTGTTGCCGGAGTAAAAATCCATGCCGGCTTGTGTCTGATTGGCGCGATTGCGATGATGAACAGCTGGTCTTTTGGCTCGGACGCATGGGCGATGAGCAGTTAAATCTGCTGGAGTACCTTGATACGGAAAGTATAAGAGAGTTACTTTCTGTTGCTCAAAACATTCATGATCCGAGATGCGGACTGTAC
>JBNMLW010000195.1:0-2447 GCA_050875025.1 Alphaproteobacteria bacterium | reverse complement strand
TGTCCGCCCATGCCTCCGGCAAATGCCTGATGCCCGTAGCGATCATAAGCGGCGCGTTTCTGCTCGTCTTTTAAGACTTCGTACGCTTCGTTTATTTCCTTAAATTTTGTTTCCGCCTCTTTGTTGCCGGGGTTGCGGTCAGGGTGGTATTGCATGGCCAAACGGCGAAAAGCTTTTTTGATTTCATCGCCGCTGGCGGTTTTGGAAACTTCCAAAATTTCATAGTAATCTTTTTCTGTCATTTTGTCTTACTTCTTTTTAGCTCGATTTAAGGACTATGTAGAGCTTTTTATTTCAAAAAGCAAGCATTTAAGAAAATTTTTACCGATTCGCGGATGTTTTTATTTGATTGACAAAAGTGTTGCTGTTTTTGTCAAAAAGTGTTAAACTTAAATTAAGTTAAAACTGATACGCTGTCCCCAAAGGAGATAAACTATGGCTGAATTTACCAGAGAACAGTTGGAAGAAATCCAAAATAGTGAAGAATACAAACATTATCTTGAACTGGCCGGAGAGGATGAAACAAACCTTTCTTTAACCCATTATCTGCAAAATGCCCGCAATGAGGCGCTTTGGACAGCAAAGTTTTCCGCCCAAGGAGATGCCGCCAAGAAAGCGGAAGAGGCCGCGCAGGATAAAACCAATGTTGCTCAACAAGACGCAACACAAGCACAGGCCGTTGGTACTCATGCCGAAAAAGATAATATCAGCACCTTGCAAGGCAGCCAAAAGTATGAAGAATATACATCCGATGAGTGGAAGCAGGTTATTGACGGAGCCAATGACGGCGAGCAGAATCCGGTATTTTTAGAAATGGCAGGGCGTTCTCTGGGCCTTGCTGAAGGTATAGAGATTTCAGCGCTGCGTGAAACTCTTGGCGAGGATTTCCCGAAAAACTTTGCAGATCTTTCCAAAGAGGAAAAAGAAGACACGGTGCAGCAGCTCCGTACTAAGCTTTCTGCCGTAAACCGAGCTAAATTTAATGCCTCGCTGATGCAAAAGAGCAGAGTATTGGCTGAAGTTATGCCGCCGCATCAGCTTACGGTTATGGCTAAAGAGATTGATGAAGCCGTAAAGCAAAATCAAGACACCAAAGATGAAGATACTAAAAAAGCTCTTGAAACCCTGGCTGAACAGAAAAACGTGTTTTTTGAAACCATGCTCAAAAAGACCGTTGATTATGTCAGAGGCGATACGATAGTTGACGTTGCCAATGTGGCTGATGTTTATGATGGTGCCCACGAAATGTTTGACTATATCGATAGTCAGGAACCAGAAAAAGAAGAAAGGCTGAAAAAACTCACTCAAGCCGCCCGTGACAAAATGGAGCCGGTTATTGAACAATATGATGATGCTAACGGGCTTAAAGATATAAAAGAGGGCGATGAAGAGGCTCTTGATAAGGCCTATGCTCACACCTACAAAATTGTTTCCGGCCTTAAGTTCGATGATGAAGAAGAACGCAAGGAGTGGTTTGGTTCTGCCGGCAGCCTTATTGATTCTCTGCAGTTTGAGGGGGAAGACGCGGCAGAGAAGAAAGCGGCGTTTGTTGATACCGTAAAAGCCACGGCAGCCCGCAACGTTGCTCTGCGTTACAAAGACAAAGATGAAGAAACTCTGAAAAAGGAACTTAAGCAAGAGTTGGATAATGTCGGCGTTGCTTATTATAACTCTTTGGTAACAACCAATGCTTTGGCAAATCTGCCCGAAAATGCCTCTGTCAAAGAACAAGAGGCTGCCGTTGCTGATAGTTTGGCTGCCCTAAACCCAAAAATTTCTGATAAAGGATTCAGCGCTTTCCAGTCGTCAGTAGTAAATCAGCACATAAGTTTGTTAAACCGTCTGGTTGGCAAGGACAAACTCAAGAACCGCGCGGCTTCAGTTGCCGGCAAAATGTATGGTGCTATCCAAAAAATTGATAAGACCTGCATTGCCCGTTTGGGTTCGGCTTATGTCTTAACCAAAACTTTCGGACAAATAGTGTCTCGTAATATGGGGGCTCAAACCCTCAATCAGGCGGTTAGAGTCGGTTGCAATGCCGGCGGCCTGGCTTTGGGCGCGCCAGGAGTTGGTGTCGGGCTCTATGCTGCTTACTATGCCGGACAGTCCGCTTATCGGTTTTATAAGTCATATAAGGAAGAAAAAGCTGCCGCCGCCGAAGCCGGAGTCAAATATAACGTGTGGACATTTATCAAGAGCAAAGCGCCAGAAATTGCCATTAGCACGGCCGGAGTTGCCGCCTCAGTCTTTGGCGGGGCAATTGCCCAACACGGGATGGAGGCCGCTGTGCGATACGGCATGATGGGAGCCGGTTGGACGTTGTCTGTTTTCAGAGGGATTAAGGCCTCCCGAAAGAAAGGGGAAAGTTGGGGCAAGGCAATCAAAAAATCTATTGCCAACGCCAGTTTATCTACCGCGGCGGCTGTCAGCAGCGGTATGGCCTTAGC
>JBNMLW010000194.1:0-2449 GCA_050875025.1 Alphaproteobacteria bacterium | reverse complement strand
TCCTATGTATACAATACTGTTAATATTGTAGCACAAGGATTATGATATTTCAACAAATAATTACTGGCAATCGACAAATCACTTTGTCATTTCAGACAAAAAAAATTCGGCAGCGTTTTATCTGCCGATATGATTAGCTTGTAAAATCAAAATAGACTTAATTGGCCAGCGCGGCTTCTTCCCAGGTTTTGAGCCCGATTTGGCTCCAGTCAACCGGAATTTTTTCAACCATCTGCATGCGCACCGGATAAATATCGCGAATATTGTCCTGAATACTCTCAATCACATAGACCTCTTTAGACTTGCGCAATTGGTCGCGCACCTCGGGATTGATATAATCCAAGATAATTTTCTGGTTTTCATTGCGGATAAAAACGGCGTGATCAAAACCATCATATATAATGTAAGGCTGTTTGGGTTCATCCTTTTTGGGACGCACCAAAAAATAAAGTTCGCCGCGAGTTCCTTCGGCAATAACAAAATTATTTTCAGTTGTGTAATCTGACATTTTATTGTCTCCCGCCGAACTTCCTCTTTAAGAAATCAGACAAGACTTTGGGAGCCTGCCGAACAGCTTTGTAGGGCTTATCTTCATGTTTACTTTTGGGAGTATCAACAATGGTATACTTATACTCTGTTCCGGCGTATACATCCATACCCTTTGCAACCTGCATTTTGGCAGCATGGGCAAATTTATCAATCTTCTGTCCAAGCTTGGAATTTTTTGTTTTTACCGCGGCTCGCAGGAATTTTGTTTTCAGGTTATGATCCTTGGCCATTTTATAAGCAACGCATGCTCCGGCGGCGGCAACGGCAACTCCGGCTGCCATACCTGCACCGGAAGTGCCCAAGACGCTGGTTGTGGCTAATTTCTCTATCATTCCATCGCTGGGATAAGAAGCATGTACGGCGTTCATCCAAACATTTGAGGCTTTTTCCGTAAAAGTGATTCCTCCGGCAATCATGGCGGCAGCTCCGACGCCGCGGGCAACGTTATCGGCAATTTTCATAAATTTGGCTTTTTCGGCCTGATATTCAGAAGCATTTTGTCCGCCACCGTTTGCATATACGCCGCTCATCCAACTTCTCCTTAAAAAAGTTCCTTTGATTGTTTTTAGTGTATCTTTTTTGTCTAAAACTGTCAACACAAAAATTTGACATTATTTTTATAGCAAAAAAATATTTACGTAGGTTTAACGGCATAAAAAAACTCCGCCCAATAAGGCGGAGTTTTACTAATCCGGCAAGTTGCAGACTTATTTGCTCTCTTCTGCGGCAGCTTCTTTAGCCTTAGAAGAAGCGGACAAATCGTCGGCAATACGAGCAGAACGGCCACGCAAAGCGCGCAAGAAGTAAAGTTTAGCGCGGCGGATTTTACCGATACGGGCAACTTCAATCTTGGCAACATTCGGAGAATACAGCGGGAATACACGCTCAACGCCTTCACCGAAAGAGATTTTGCGAACGGTGAAAGAAGAATTTAAACCGTCGTTCTTGCGGGCAATGCAAACACCCTCATAAACCTGAATACGCTCACGGTCACCTTCTTTGACTTTGGTATGAACCTTCAAAGTGTCACCGGGTTTGAAGTCAGGAAGATTTTTACCTTCGAGGAGCTTGTTCATCTGCTCTTTTTCAATGTTTTCAATAATGTTCATTACTTTTACCCTTTTGTAAGTATTTGGTTAGCTTGTACACCTAATTCTTTTCAGAATCAAGATATTTTTTCCACAAATCAGGCCGTCTGGCCTCGGTTACCTGTTTGGACTGCTCTAATCTCCAGTCCCTTATCTTTTGATGATGCCCGCCCAGCAAAACATCCGGCACCCTGCGCCCCTCCCATTCGGCGGGCTTGGTATATTGCGGATACTCCAATAAGGCGTTTTCAAAACTCTCGTCGGCAGTGGATTCCGCATTGCCCAACACATTCGGCAGCAAGCGAACTACAGCATCAAGCATAATCTGCGCGGCCTGTTCGCCGCCGGTCAGAATATAATCGCCGATAGAAATATCTTCCGCCCCAAAGGCCTCCAACACCCTCTCGTCAATTCCCTCAAACCGACTGCAGATAATGCTGAGTTCCGGTTCTTGAGCCAGTTCATGCACCAGTTTTTGCGTCAACGGTTTGCCTCTGGGGCTCATATTAATCAGGCGTCCGCCATGATAGTGAGCCTTGAGCGCCGCGCCCAAAACATCGGGGCGCATTACCATACCGGCGCCTCCGCCGGCCGGAGTATCATCCACCGAACCATGCTTATCAAAAGCAAAGTCGCGGATGTTAACCGCCTCTATTGACCACTTGCCCTCATCAAGAGCTTTGCCGGTCAAAGAATATCCCAAAAATCCGGGAAACAGTTCAGTAAATATGGTAAATACCTTAACCTTCACTGTCTGCTCCGTCTTCTTCCGGTGCAAACTGCATCATCTCAACAATAATAAAACCGTCTTT
>JBNMLW010000193.1:0-2486 GCA_050875025.1 Alphaproteobacteria bacterium | reverse complement strand
GCCCCAAATTTGATGTTGAAGCTTATTTGGAAGGAACCATGACGCCGGTATTTTTCGGCAGCGCTATCAACAACTTTGGTGTGCGCGAGGTGTTGGAAGGCCTGCACAATATTGCCCCCTCGCCGCGGCCGCACCCGGCTCTGGAGCGCATGGTAAACCCCGATGAGCCCAAGGTCAGCGGCTTTATCTTTAAGATTCAAGCCAATATGGATCCCAAACACCGCGACCGTATTGCCTTTATGCGCATTTGCTCCGGACACTTTAAACGCGGTATGAAACTTATGCAAATCCGCACCGGCAAAGAGATTAAGGTACCAACTCCGGTTATGTTTATGGCGCAGGAACGCGAACTGGCAGAAGACGCATACGCCGGAGATATTATCGGAATTCCCAACCACGGGCAGCTACGTATCGGCGATACCTTGACCGAAGGCGAGAAATTTAATTTTACCGGTATTCCGTCCTTTGCGCCGGAGCTGCTCAAATCTGCCCGCGCGCTGGATCCGCTCAAATCCCAACATCTGGGCGACGCCCTCAAGCAAATTGCCGAAGAAGGCGGCGCCTCGGTATTCAAACCGGTTATCGGCGCGGAATGGATTGTCGGCGTTGTCGGCGTGCTGCAGTTTGAAGTTATGGCCGACCGCATTAAAAATGAGTTCGGACTGCCGGTGATGTTTGAACCGACGCAATATTTTACCGCGCGTTGGGTCTCCTGCTCCGACAAAAACGAATGGCAAAAATTTGAAAATGCCAACCGGATGAATCTGGCCGAAGACAATGACGGCGCGATTGTCTTTTTGGCGCGCAATGCCTGGCATCTGAACAAAACAATGGAAGACTATCCCAAGATAGTCTTTACCAAAACCCACGAGGTTCATTAGAGCCAACAAAAAAACACCTTAGGACAAACCTAAGGTGTTTTTCTTTACAGATTATATCTGGTCTTCCAGAGCAGAGCCGATTACCATAGCCAAATACGCGATGGCAATACTCCACCCCAAGCCCAGACAGGCAACAAACCAGACTATAGGCTCCAGTATCAGCCATATCATTATCGCGCATAGGGCAACTGCCCAATAGTAGCGGCTGAGCTGATACTTGCGCTTCTCAGGGCGAATGCTGCGCATCAAGGCATAACCAATAATCATGAGCAGCGCCAATGTAAACGCTACTCTGAGGCAGCCGGTAAAACCGAGAGCCTGCAAGATTTCAGAAAATCTCATAGCATCAGAGTTTATGGGTTAATAATTTTATTCTTCGAACTCATCTTCCTCCAGATAGGGATCCGGTTTTTGGGGTTTAACCTCCAGATAATCCTTATCCTTCCAACCGCGCCAAAAAGCAACGCCAGCCAAGATAACCTGAACAACAATGAAAATTGCGCTCATATAATTTAGCGGCCCGCTTGTAAGAACCGGGTATACTATTCCAAAGGAAAATAACAAACCGCCGACAGCTCCGAACGCATGTTCCGCACTCTTAAATTTGATGGTTTGAGCCAGATAAGCAAAAGCCATCCAGTCGAACAGTCCAGCAAGAACCGTCGTGGAAATTAGTTGAAAAATTGTCATATCACATTGAATTTTGATTAATAATCAGCAAATAATTAAGTAAGTGTTTTGAGGGTACCCGCTTTTGGACAAAAAAGCAAGCTTTTTATGCAAAAAAACACCTTAGGAAAAACCTAAGGTGTTTCTTATCTAGTTAGTATACATCTTCCAGCACGCCGCCAATCACCAGAAAAATTACCGCAACCACCAGGCACAAACAGACGCCTAGAGCTTCAAGCAGCCAGCTAATCGGCTCTGCCATCAGCCAAAGCGCAATAGCGCTTACAAAAACCGCCAGCAAGTATGCAATCGGCGGCTGTTTGTAATTAAAGGGGCGGAAACATCGCATTTGCGAATATCCTATGGTTGTGAGCAATGCCAAAATGAACAATACTCGGAAACTGCCGGACATTCCCAGCTTCTCCCATGCTTCAAAAAAACTCATAGTCGTAATGTTTAAGGTTAGTAATTATTTTCTTGAAAGATCACCGGTAATCTTGCAGGGCTCAGGCTTGCTTTGCTTTGGGCTCGACTTGGTCTTCATCCACCCAACCGCGCCAAAAAGCAACTATCGCAACAACAATCTGCAGAACGATAAAGATTATGGCGCATTGATTAAGCGGTTGAGCCGAGAGCGCGGGATAAGTAATTCCCAACACAAAGAGCAACCCGCCGACCGCACGAAGCGAATGATCGACACTTTTGAATTTGATAGTCTGAGCTGCACAGGCAGAAGCCCAGCAAGTAAAGACTCCGACAAAAATTGTCATGAAAATTAATTGATAAGCATTCATACAAACTTGGGTTTTGATTAATAATTGGTAAGTAATTTAGAACTGAACCGAGGTTAACTCTTTTTAGACAAAAAGGCAAGCCTTTTATGTAAAAAAAAGACACCTGAGGCGCAAACCCAAGGTGTCTTTAAATCATTTAGCT
>JBNMLW010000192.1:0-2495 GCA_050875025.1 Alphaproteobacteria bacterium | reverse complement strand
GTCGTTATTGACATTGTATATACCATATCTAGTGTTAAAAAAAAGTAAACACACAATACCTTGTATACACAACTTTTTTATAAAGGCCACTTACGACTCAACTTTTATGCCTTTTATATTGCGAAATTTAAATCCAACTAACAACAAATTTTTAGTTAATAAAATCACGTTTTTCCTCTATCTTATTATAATATAATCATAAAAAAAATTTATCCCCGTGGATAACTGCCGAAGCCGGCAGGGGCGTAACTTAGCCGTTGCTCACAACTCACTATGTTCGTTGTTCGAATCCGAAACGGCTTATGGTATGTGCAGCACTAAATAATGCTATATTTTGTTGTTCGCTGCCGAAGCCGGCAGGGGCATAACTTAGCTGTTGCTCACAACTCACTGCGTTCGTTGTTCGAATCCAGGCCGGTTTTGTAAAATCTACTTTATTTTGGTTCGAATCGGGATAAAAAAATCCTCCTCTTGCTTAAGAGGAGGATTCGAATCGCCTGTCAAACATGCTTTAGCGGTTTTGCGGATTTACTACCACATCTTCACCAATAACGCTTTCCGCAACATATTCATCCGTGCACTGGGCGCCGACACAGCGTTTGAGAATCGTGGCCTTACGCCCCGGAGTCAAGCCGGTGACCCGCAATGACGGAACATAAACGTCAACAATCTTAATCTTGAAGGTCAAGTATCCGGTAACACCCTTTTCATCGGTAATATAAACTTTGATATTATATTCGCCTTTGGCTCCGGGCATAGCGGTTCCGGAAAATGTCTTGGTTTCTTCATTAAAGAACAGCCAATCCGGCAGCGGAGAATCGTCAATTAAACCGGCTTTGGCGGTTGTTTTGCCCTCAAAGTCCATTTTATTGAACACCGCTTTAGGAATTGTAAGGCTAATCTGTTGTCCGCTTTCAACCGTGATATCCGGCATCAGGCGCGAAGAAGACAAATTAACCGGCGGACGTTTGGTCGGAACATCCAACAAATACGGACGGTTATCCGGCAAAAAGTCGCCATGACGCCATTTTTCCAGCACGCCGCGCAGATATACCGCAATTTTTGACGGCTTTTCACCCAGCATGTAATAAGGAATCGCATCCATGCCCAAGCTGGAGTACAAGTTGCCCAAAGCATCCTGCAAATCGACATAAGCCAACATTGCCCTGACTTCATCTTCAATAGCGCGAGCCGCTTCCAGCTGGCTCTTCTCCGCCTTGCTGCCGTCTTTAACAGTAGTATCTTCGGCAATATCTTCCGAAACATTGGCCAATTCATGGCTGATTTGATAATCTTCAAGCGCTGACATATAGCGAGCCCAAGACACATAAACCTGGCTCAATACCAGATTAGTCATACGTTGGCGGCGCAGATTCTCCAAGTCAGATTCCGAAGGATTGCGCAAATCTTCAAAAATGCTCAAACCGAGATTTTGTGCCTTTTTAGCCCAAGCTCGATTATAGTAATTGGGATTGCTGCGATATTTGTTCAAACCCGGATCCTGCAACACGCGGAAAGAAGCTTTGACTTCTTCCACATTGGTGACCATATCGCGAACGCGCAACTCCGGACGGTTGGTCAACGCCAGCCATTCCATCTCGGAAAGCGAGCTTTTGATATCCGGCAATTCAAAATTTCCGTACTCTTTGCCAACCAGCTTAAACTCTGAAGAAGGATGGAAACCCATTAAAGAGGCCAAACGAACTTCAGCAGTCTCCAAATCACGTTTGAGCGCAGAAAGTTTTTTGACAGATTCCATATATTTGCGTTTTTTAACCAATGCCGGCATGCTCAGGCTTTGTCCCTTTTGCGACAACTCTTTGGCCTGAGAGTTAAGCTCATCAACCTCCAGGGTCATATATTCTATCATATCGTCAATTGTCGGCAGCAGGCGCTGGGCAGCCAAAGTTTTCCAATATAAAACGCGGGTTTCCTGCAACAGATTATGAATAACTTTGCGGCTCTGTTCATAAGCAACTCCGGACTGGAACTTGGCGTCTTGCGTCTGATAATAAACCGTGCCGACATCCAAAATATTCCAAGCCAATTTCAACTCAGAATCCATTGCCGAATGGTTGGCGGCGTTGACATATCCGGCGGAAGAGAAAATTTCCGGCAGGCGGTTGGCCGGAGACTTACCGACTTCCATAAGGCTCTGCTGATAGCTTACAACCCGGCGCGTATAGTTGTATTTGAGCGCCAAAGCCATTGCCATATACATATCAATCGGCTTTTCAATTTTGCGCGGAGTAGCAGCATACATTGTCTGCATATCAACATCGACGCGAATCGCCCGATCCCAGTCAGTGTAGGCAACAGGCGCCGGAACCGCCATGGCGTTTGACACGTTTGCATCATCGCGCGACGAGCAGGCAGCGAGAGCCAATGCGGCAACACACAAAGAAAGCAATGTTTTTTTCATAACCAAATCCTATAAGTGCACTTATCTATGTTTGAAGATTATATCAATAATTTGCATATTAACAGTATTTATT
>JBNMLW010000191.1:0-2540 GCA_050875025.1 Alphaproteobacteria bacterium | reverse complement strand
GCAAACCGGCGGCCGCCCAATTTGCCGCTCAGAATGACGCCAAATATATTGCTACTTTGAAAGCGGTAGTAAACTATAAAATTGATGACGAAGAAAATATAAATTCGGTTGAGCGCCTGCGCGAGAATCAAAATTTTAACCGCAAACTGCAGCGGATGCTCGACAAACTGCAAAACTCCCGCACCGAAAACTCCGTCAACCGACGCGTTTATAACATTTTGATTAAAGCGGGAAAAGATATTTATAACGAACTTGATTAAACATTGATTAAGGAAAAGATGGTAGAATGAGGCAAAACGCAAGGAGGTTGTCTGCCATGGAAAATGATAAATATGACTATTCCGCCGCCGTACAGCGCATTAAAGATTTGCGCCGTAAAGTTATTGCCCAAAAAGGAGAATCGGTTGAAGGCCTATCTTTGATTGATACTCCTAACACCAAAAATTCCTCCCCCCGCAAAGCTGCGGCAAAAGTTCAGGAGATTAACTAATGAAAAAGCTGCTGGCCGGAATCTTCGTCCTTTTGGCAGGCGCCTGTGCCGCCGAGCCGGAGACAATGATTGTTGAGCAACCTGAGTATAACCGCATTGCCGCCCACACTAGGGTGGTGACCAAGTCGCCAAACTTTGTAACATACGAATACAAAGATATCCGGATTGACGAGATTGCGCCGATTGCGGCGATTTATTGCCAGGACAGGGGCGGCAAACAAGCGTCTTTGTACGAGATTATTACCCGTCCGGATAACTCCCGCCGCGCTACTTTTGTCTGCCAAAGGCTGGAGGAATTTTAGCCTTAGACGCGCTTGCAATGGACAATCTTTCTTCCTATATAGCATATAAATAAGAGAGATTTTAACCAAGAGCAGAAAAAATGAACAAAAATTTGTACCATGTTTTAGGGGTAAGCAAAGACGCCTCCGATGCGGAAATCAAATCGGCGTACCGGAAACTTGCCCGCAAATATCATCCGGATTTGAACAAAGACGACAAAGACGCTGCCGATAAATTTAAGGAAGTATCTTGCGCGTACGATATCTTGGGTGATAAAGAAAAGCGTAAAAAATACGATAACAACGAGATTGATGCCGACGGCAAACCGACCGGCTTTGGCGCCGGGTTCGGCGGCGGCTCCTACGAGGGCAACCCGTTCGGACAAGGTAACCCGTTCGGGCAGGGCGGAACATATTACCGCAGCAGTACCGGCGGAGGAGATTTTGACTTCTCCTCAATCTTCGGCGATGACATATTTTCACAGTTTACCGGAGGCCGAGCCGGCGGATTTCAGGGCGGGTTCGGAGCCTCGGCCAGACGCCCGCGCAAAGGCGAAGACATTAATTATACCATGCGCATAGACTTTTTGTCGGCGGCACGCGGCGATGAAAAAACCGTCAACCTCAATGGCAAAAACATCAGCGTTAAAATTCCGGCAGGAACTGCCGACGGGCAGACTCTGCGTCTGAAAGGTTTGGGTCAGCCAAGCCCCAACGGAGGCAGCGCCGGTGATGTCCTGATTACCTTAAATGTTGACAAACACCCGTATTTCAGCCTTGAGGGAAATAACGTGGTTATGGAATTGCCGGTATCGGTAAAAGAAGCTATTTTGGGCGCAAAAGTAACAGTTCCGACCATCAGCGGCAAAGTTGCGGTTAATATTCCGGCATACGCTTCAAGCGGAGAAAAACTGCGCCTGAAAGGCAAGGGCATCAAGGGCGGAGATCAAATTATATCGCTGAAGATTGTGGCGCCGAAAACTCATAACAGTTGTCTGGAAGACGCTCTGCGCCAATTGCCTGACGAGAATATAAGGAACTTCTGATGCTGCTGGACTCACTCAAAGACTTTAGTTGGTACAACGAGCCTGCCGATGTGAGTTTCGGAGAAGACGGCATGACGGTGGAGACAGAGCCGGAGACTGATTTTTGGCAAAGTCTCCACCATAATATTCACAAAGATAACGGACATTTTTTCTTTACCCGCAAAAACGGTGATTTTACCCTGACAGTAAAATGGCGTTTTGCAGATATTGTATCTTCCGACCAATGCGGAATAATGCTGCGAATTGACAGCCTGAACTGGATTAAGGCCGGACTTTTAACAACTGATTTGCGGCAGCCGCAGCTGGGCTCGGTGGTAACGCTTAATGGTGTTTCTGACTGGGCGGTATATCCATTAAAAGAACTGCCGCAAGAACTTTGGCTGCGCATGCAGCGGCGCGGCAAAGATTTTTTGATTTTTGCCTCAATTGATGGAGAGGCATTCTTTTTGCTGCGCATGTTCGGGCTGCCGCACCTTGGAGACGAGGCAAAGGCCGGAGCTTATGTCTGCTCTCCGCAAAAGCACAGTTTTGCCTGCACCCTGGCCGGAATTGAATAAATTTTAGCCTTATGTTAACCTGTACCGGTGTAGAATACTTCTAATATTTCCCAATATACCGGTAAGGAACCAAGATGCTGAATCTTAAACATATTGCAGTTGCTTCTTTTAATGAAAACATTGCCTATATCCACCGCGACTGCACTGCCTACAAAGTTGATGATAT
>JBNMLW010000190.1:0-2565 GCA_050875025.1 Alphaproteobacteria bacterium | reverse complement strand
GAGGAAATAAGTGGCATCCTTGGAATCAAGGGGAAATTTAAAGATGCGCGGTTATTTGCCGGATTTTATCCGCTCAATCAGCTCCTTAACCGAGGGAATTCCGTTGCGATAAAGCGGATCGGTGGCAAAGCGATACACCTGATGTCCGGCAAACAGCAGATTGTCAACAATACTGCCGTTGTGGCTGACATCATAAAGAGTTTTATGAATACAATAAGAGCGGGGATCCGGCAGTCTTCCGGTGTTGCCTTTGGCCTGCGACCACGCAGAAAACTGGCATTGCGACAAACAACCAACGCAGTTTTTGCGGTCCTCTTTCATTTGCACCCACTCATCAGGCGTCAGGAACACCACCGTATTATCGGGGGTTTCTTTAATTTCGGTGTGGCCTGATTTTATTTGATTCATCGCTTTGGCGGAATCCTCAGCGCGAATAAAGATGATTTTGCTGTCTGTTAAATGTAACGGTTGCGAAAATTCTTCGTTTGCCTCATGAACAAAAGGTACTTCTCCTTGCTTGCGCTCTATCAATCGCGATAAAAACGTATTTTTAATCGCCGAAGAAAAGAATCCAGTCGGACTGAATTTTTGCAAAATAACATCACCTTTTTTGACCTGAAGCATCAGTTTTTTCCAAGCATCACTAATCGGGCTTTCTTTGGTAAGCATCGGTCGGGTGCCAAACTGAAAAGCTATTTTGCCAATTTCAGGATTATCTATATAGTCTTGCCAGTCATCAAGCGCCCAGATGCCTCCGGCCAGAATAATCGGTTTTTCTTGCAGGCCGAGTTCATTCATCAGCTTGCGCAACTCAACCAATCGCATATATGGAGTTTGCGGCTCTGCGGGATTCTCGGCATTGGACAAGCCATTATGTCCGCCGGCCAGCCATGGGTCTTCATAAACCACGCCGCCCAAAAATTCCACAAAACGATTATAGGCTCGTTTCCACAATATATGAAAAGCTCTGGAAGATGAAATTATCGGGTAGTAGTAAACGCCATATTTGGACGCTAATTCACCCAGATTGTATGGCAATCCGGCGCCACAGGTAACGCCATGAATCAAGCCTTTGGCTTTTTCCAGCACGCCGTTAAGAATCTGCTGCGAGCCTGCAAGCTCCCACAACATATTAAGATGAATCCGCCCCTTGCCGTCAGACACTTCATGAGCAATCTGGGCTTGTGCCAGACAGCTCTTTATTGACTGCTCAACCATTTCCTCATGCCGAGAAGGACGGTCTTTTTTAAGGTATCGCTCAAAAATAACGTTGCCGTTATTATCATAATAGTCAGGGCTAACGCCAGAAAAAGTTCCAACGCAATTCTCGTGCGCCCAAGCACCGCTGGAGTGTCCGTCGCTGCCATTAATCCCTTTGCCGCCCTCAATCAGGGGCAAAACCTCTTTTCCGGAAATCAAAATCGGATTTAGTGTTTTCAATGACTTATCCTTTCTATTATACATAACAGACTGAATATAGTAAAATCAACGGACTAATTCAAGCAAATTTTGCGGAATATCATTTATTGAAACCAGAGCGACAATCACACAGATTAGGGCAAACACTTGCAACATATCGGTTATCCCCTTGTTTTTGAACAATGGAATTTGTTCCTGATATTTATAAATCAAGTGATGAACCCCCATGAGCCCCAAGGTGGCAATAACCGCCTGCAAACCCACGCCGAGTTCGTGCAGAATATTTTGCAATGGCTGAAGAATCTTAAATAAAAAGCAAAAGAACAACAGATACGAGGCAATAATCGCTATTGAAATCCGCTGCATCTTGATATCCAGCGCCTGTTTGACGCTCTTATCATGATTAATTTTTTCCTGCGATAAATCCGTAACCTTGATGCCGCGAATCTTTTCGGGCGTCTGTTTTTGTTTTTTGATATCGCGCATATCATGATAAAATTTATCTTCTATTATGCACAAGCCGCAGCCTTTGGTCGTGAAATAAACGTGATTGGGATTGTTTTTGCATTGGCGCAAATGGTGCATGAGTTTCCACAGATGTTCTTGCCATTCATAGGCGCTGGGGCGATTGCCGCCCTTGGCAAACGCTCGCTCAAACATCTCCAGCGTGTCTTTGTCAAAATAGCTGTGCAGGCTGTATGGGTGCGGAGCCTGATATTTGTCCGGCCAAAGCCCATAGGCATAATGATATTGCTCAATGCGGTTTTGAATGGTGAGCATCTCTGCGTCATTTTTGCGCGGAACTCCTGAAAAAGGGTGAATTCCGTTATTGAGCAAGCGAAAAATTATAACCGCAAGCGCAAATTTATCCTGCTCCTCGCCCATATCCTGACAAGCCTGACTCATGCCTTCAGGATAAATATATTCCTCGCTGACAAATTCCGCCGGATAACGGCTGTTCTCTCCCTTAATGGAAAATCCATCGCAATCAACCATCGCCACCAACATATTATTTTTATACACCGACACGTTTGACGGTTTCAGGTCAACAATATAGTGGCCGCATTTGTGCAGAGAGGTAACCATAGCCGCTAAATTATAGGCGGCAAATATGCGATATGCGTATTTTTCAGACAAGTTTAGCTT
>JBNMLW010000189.1:0-2623 GCA_050875025.1 Alphaproteobacteria bacterium | reverse complement strand
GTGGCAATAAAGATGGATTGCTTCTCACGGCATACGCCGTTCGCGCAATGACGGAGTCTGACGAGTGAAATGGGCACAATCTCGAACAACGAACATAGTGAGTTGCGAGTAAATTCTTGTTGGTGCCACCGGTGGCTCACCGGCGCTGCCCGCTTCGGCAGTTATTCTTGATAAGAGGCGCGGCGGATGCGGTCATTAATAGCCAATCCGACTCCGGTTTCCGGTATGGGGGACATAGCAATTCCGGTATAGCCTGCTGCGGCTTCGGCTTTGCGCATATAGTCAAACAAATTGGCGGCGGCTTCGTTAACATCGCCATTGGGGCTAAGATTGAGCAGGGCGCCTTTGACATGGCCGAAGCCAATAAAAAATTCGCCGTTCTTTACATCTGATTCCGCAACATTAATGCGCATCGGACGCCGCGGAGCATAGTGCTTGAGGAGCTGTCCGGGGGCGCTGGGTTTGTTGGGGTCGCCGTGCGATATATAAACTTTCTCTCCGGTAAAGTCTTCTAACTCTTCCTTGCTCATGCCACCGGCGCGGAGCATTACAATCTCCGGCGTGGTGAGGTCAATAATGGTAGTTTCGACCCCGATTTTGCAGGGGCCGCCGTCCAGAATCATATTGACTTTATCGCCCAAACTTTCGGCAACATGCTGAGCAGTGGTGGGAGAAATGCACTTAAATTTGTTGGCAGAGGGAGCGGCAATCGGCACTCCGGCGGCTTTGATTAATTTTAGTGCCAGAGGATGGTTGGGCATGCGTACGGCAATGTTGGGCAAGCCGGAGCAGACCAGATCCAGCGCCGGATTGGTATCTTTGCGTTTGAGGACAAAAGTGAGCGGCCCCGGCCAGAAATGTTTGGCCAATGCCATAACTCGTTCATCAGCGCAGGCGTATTCGGGTAAGAAATCTATATCGGCAATGTGGGAAATCAGCGGGTCAAAAGTCGGACGCCCTTTGGCGGCAAAGATTGAGGCAACCGCCTTGGCATCATAGACATTGGCGCCAAGCCCATAAACAGTATCAGTCGGAAAAGCAACCAACCCGCCGTCTTTGATAGTTTGGGCGGCCTGCGCTATGTTGTCTTCCGTGTCAGTATAAATATTGGTAATCATCGCTCAGTTTCAAAAATTCCAGAAGTGCAGTTTCACAATTTTTGTATGTATTTAGCACTTGAAACGAGTCTTTGTCAATTGTTTGATAGCACTTGGCGGCAGAGTTCCAAACCAGATATTCCAGCTCATCAAATCCCAACACAAGATTTTGCTTATGGTCGGGCAGATTGATAAGGGCGTTCTCGTGTAAAATATCAAAATCGGAGTTGTTGCGCGGTTCAATGCCAAAAAGGTTGGCGCCGTCGGTGTTGAGCGAATTGAAGTTGTGCAACAGCTGTAAATAATCGTCAGGAATTTGCGGCATATCATTAAGCAACAAGCGGCGCTGGCAAAGAATAATATCTTCGGCGCCAATTTTGCGGCCGGTATAAGAATTGCCAAGGCGGCTTATTTTATCGAGAATTTCCTGCATTGCGAACCTTTGGTTTGGGTTGATGCTGTTCAAGGTAGAGGCGCTCTCGTTCGGGGTCGCGCTTGATTTGATAAAGCGGGTCATAGCCGCCAAAGAAAATCAGCCCCTTGGGAGCATCGTAGCCGTTAGCAAAGTGCAATATCCGATGATGCGGCTGGACAAAAGTCAGGAGCATATTGGAAAAGCTGTTAATCCGGGAGCGGTCTTCCAGCTCCTTAAAGCGGGAAACATTAGTTTGGTGATGAAAGTTGAGCAAGGGGTCGCAAACTCCATTGCGCATTTTGTCACGAGCTGAGGCAATGTATGCGGGAGAGTAGTGTAGCATCTTCATAATGTGCGAAAACTCTTCGCCATAGCATTTTTCAAACATTTTGAGGTTTTTGGAACGGGTAGATTCGAAAGGTTTGGTCTGATGCTTTTTGCTCCAAGTGTACAAAACCTCGGAAAAGTCAAAAAAGTTCATACTGGGAACAACCGTAGGCGGAATATTCATTTCTGCCAGCTGCCGGCATATCTTGCCGTGCGATTTGGCATAGTTGTCAAACTGTCGCATAAACTGCCAAGCGGGGGAGTGTTCCAGATGATAGTCGCGAGGCGTATAGTTGCTGAGCTCGGCATTGCTGTCGTACTGCTTAATCATATTTTCTTCTTCGGCAACTTCTTGCCGGGCGCGGGCATAGGCCTCGGAAAAATCCGTATCGGACGGACGATGAAAGATACCGTCCCAATCAAGCCGGATAAGCCAGCTTTCTTCGCGGTTGGCCAAAGGCAAACCTTCAACATTGTGGTGAGGGTGGATATTTACAGAATTAAGCAGAAAATGAATTTCGGTTTTCAGCCCGCTGGCACTGCGCGGCTGGGTACGTTTTTTGCGTTTGGCATTTTTGCCGTCAATAATGTCTTTGCTTTTTTTGCCGCCGGACTGACGGTCTTCTTTAAGTTGGCTGTTGGCCAACGCATCGAGCTTGTCACGAAGCGTCTCGACAAAACGGCGTTCGCGATAATATCTGTCAGTGAGTTTTGTTTTGCTCAGTTTTGCCAATTTGCAATCTTTCAGACAGGATTAGCGTTGCTCTATGCCTTTAATATAACC